>CAYYWS010000001.1:0-4222 GCA_964473955.1 uncultured Paraperlucidibaca sp.
CTGCAGCTAATAAGTTGCCCTCGGTGCGGTCGCTCAGTAGCTGAATGGCATCATCTTCAAAGCGTAACCCTAAGCGTTGACCGCGTTGCGCTAACCACTGTGGTAGTGCTGTCGCATCAATTGGATAAACGGTGACGGCAGCTCCCGCCGCTTCAAGGGCAGTAAACCATTTGCTTTTTTGTGCGCTGCCATCCAGTTTCGGCAGGCACACCACTAACCAAGTGTCTTCTGGTGGCCTGTTTGCAAGTTCGATCAGTGCGGCACTGGCGCTGGCATCTGGTTTATTTATAAAACGCAGCTCCAGCAGTTTACGCTCAGCAAATAAAGAAAGTGCTTGGCTGTCAGCAATCAGACTGTCCCAGTCAAAACCACGTTCGATACTGTATTGAACGCGCTCATCATAACCATTGGCGCGTGCTTGCTGACGAATCGCATCAAGGCTTTCTTGAATAAGTAAGGGTTCGTCGCCACTGAGCACATGCAGCCGCAGCGCTGTGCTGCTGAGGTGGCTGGGTAATTGCTCAGGGCGAAGTTTCATAGGCGATTAAGGAGCTAACGCAGGGCTGGCATCTGGTGCTAAGTCGGCGCGTTTGGCACGTGCTAATTGGGTAACAATTTGCCCGCTGGCCTGTTGGCGCAGCTGAGATAACAGTAAGTTTTCTTCTTCAAATTTACCAACAATGCGGGTGTTATCGAACTGATAAGTGCGACGTAGTTGTACATTGCGTAAATTGCTGGCTGGCATGCCACCGGCATGACGCAGCTGAAAATCAACTTCATAAATCAGAGTGTATTCAGCGGCTTTGGCGCGACTATCCAAGGTGGATGTTTGGCGGCTAATGCGTTCGCTGCTGATATGCAAAACCACATCAGCATCAGCACTAATTTCTCCGCCTGCACGACGAATACCATCCTCTAATAAACGATTCAGCTCACTCGCTTCAGATTGCAAGGCAACTGGCGTCAGCTCAATAAGCTGTGGCGCTACACCGCGTAATTGAAAGCCGCAGGCGCTAAGGCCTAAGAACATCAGAGCAACTAGATAAGGGCGCATTGAGCTAACTCTCCTAAGACCGGCTTAAACGACAATACTGACAAGTTTTTGTTTTACCACAATGATTTTTTTAGGCGTTTGGCCATTAATAAATCGCTGGGCATCGGCGTTAGCCAAGGCGGCTGCTTCGATGCTGGCATTATCCGCGTCAGCAGCGACCTCAATTTGCCCACGCACCTTACCATTGACTTGCACTACCAGTGTGATGCTATCGCGAGTTAATGCATTTTCATCAACGGCAGGCCATTGTGCTGACAATAAGCCTTGAGGCTGCCCCAGTGCTTGCAGCAAGGCATGGGCAATATGCGGAACAATAGGAGCTAACAAGATCACTGCGCTGTGCAGTGCTTCGCGCTCTAGTGCCAACGACTGCGGTTTGTCGGTGTTGTGTTTGGCTAAGGCGTTGAGTAATTCCATGACGGCCGCAATCGCGGTATTGAAAGTTAAGCGACGGCTGTAGTCGTCACTGACTTTGGCAATGGTTTCATGCAGCTTGCGGCGTAGTACTTTGTCATCACCAGATAACTCTTGGATGTTGAGCGTGGGCACATCACCTTTGCTAACGTGGCTGTGAACTGCCTTCCATAAGCGACGCAGGAAGCGGTTGGCGCCTTCAACTCCGGTATCTGACCACTCCAGTGACTGCTCTGGTGGCGCGGCAAACATCATGAACAAACGTGATGTGTCAGCACCGTAAAGGTCAATCAGTGCCTGCGGGTCAACGCCGTTATTTTTCGACTTGGACATTTTCTCCATGCCGCCATGTGTCACTGGCAGGCCATCACTGCTGAGTGTGGCACCCACAATACGACCTTTGTCGTCGCGACTTAAGGCGACATCGGCAGGGTTGATCCATTGTTTTTTGCCATCGCCAGCATCGCGATAAAACGTATCAGCAATCACCATGCCTTGAGTGAGCAAGTTTTTGAATGGCTCATCACCCGCAACTAAGCCTTCATCACGCATCAGTTTGTGAAAGAAGCGGGCATATAGCAGGTGCAAAATGGCGTGCTCAATGCCGCCAATGTATTGATCAACAGGCAGCCATTTTTGTGCGGCATCTTTATCGACTAGGCCGGTATCGCATTGTGGTGAGGCATAACGGGCGTAATACCACGATGACTCGACAAAGGTGTCCATGGTGTCGGTTTCACGCTTGGCGGCGCCGCCACAGCTTGGGCAGGTGGTTTCATAAAACTCGGGCATACGTGCCAATGGCGAGCCTGCACCATCTGGTACCACATGTTCTGGTAACACCACCGGCAGTTGATCTTCAGGCACAGGCACATCACCACAGCTAGGGCAGTGGATGATTGGAATAGGGCAGCCCCAATAGCGTTGACGTGAAATGCCCCAGTCGCGCAGGCGGAACTGGGTTTTACGTGCGCCGTGTTGTGATTTTTCTAAGTCGTCTACGATAGCGTCAAAGACTTCGGCGACACTCAGGCCATTATATTTACCTGCATTGATGCTGATGAGTCCTGTTTTGTCGGCATACCAATCTTGCCAAGTGTTGGTATCAAGCTCTGTACCATCGTTACGCTGGTACACCGGCACAATCGGTAATTGATATTTATTGGCAAACGCAAAGTCACGCTCGTCATGGGCAGGTACCGCCATTACGGCACCCTCGCCATAACCCCAAAGCACATAGTTGGCGACATAAACGGGTAGCTTGTTGCCATTTAAGGGGTGCACGACATAAAAGCCTGTCGCCATACCTTTCTTTTCCATGGTCGCCATGTCAGCTTCAGCCACTGAGCCGGCTTTGCATTCAGCGATAAACGCCGCTAACTCAGGTTGGGTTTCAGCAGCGCGTTGTGCCAATGGATGCTCTGCAGCCACAGCAACATAGCTTGCACCCATCAAGGTGTCAGGACGTGTGGTGTAGACATTCATTTGTCCATTGCCGGTGCTTACTGAATCGTAATCAAAGGTAATGTCGGCGCCGAAACTTTTGCCAATCCAGTTGCGTTGCATGGTTTTGACTTGCTCAGGCCAGCCATCGAGCTGATCCAAATCATTCAGTAGTTGATCGGCATATTGCGTAATGCCGAAGTAATACATGGGGATTTCGCGCTTCTCGACAACTGCGCCTGAGCGCCAGCCTTTGCCGTCGATAACTTGTTCGTTAGCCAGCACGGTTTGATCAACTGGGTCCCAGTTCACACTGCCTGATTTTTTATAAATCACGCCTTTTTTGAACAGGCGGGTAAACAGCCATTGTTCCCAGCGGTAATAGTCAGGCTTGCAGGTGGTGACTTCACGTGACCAGTCAATGGCCAAGCCCAGTGATTTCAGCTGGGTTTTCATGTAGTCAATATTGGAGTAAGTCCAAGCAGCGGGTGCGACCTTATTATTCATCGCAGCGTTTTCTGCAGGCAAACCAAAAGCGTCCCAACCCATGGGCTGCAGCACATTAAACCCATTGAGTCGCTTGTAGCGGCTCAGTACATCACCAATGGTGTAGTTGCGGACATGACCCATATGCAGCTTGCCGCTGGGGTAGGGGAACATGGACAAGCAAAAATACTTTGGCTGTGTCGAAGCATCATCGGCAAAAAAGGCATTAGCCTGTTCCCATTCTTGTTGGGCAGTCTGTTCGATGGCGCTGGGTTGATACTGTTCTTGCATACAAAAAACGCTCGTTGAATTTACGATGCCATAGGATACTCTAAGCAGCCGCTGCGAGGTAACGCATGATGCTGACTCAAATAGTGCATTTATTACTTTTGCCGCCTGGGTTGCAGTGTTTTTTGGCAGTGATTTCGGCAGTTTTACTTTATTTCGGCCGTCTTCGTATGGCTGGCCTGCTTGCTGCATTGGCGGTGTTAAGTCTCTATTTGTTGGCGACTCCAATGGGCAGCAGTTTATTGGCGACACCTTTGCAGCAGCGCCATGCTCCGGTTCCCGATTTAGTTCAACTTCGTCACGCTGGTTATCAAGCCGTGGTGGTATTAGGCAGTGGCCGAGTATCGTCAGCTCCTGAATATGATGGTGTTGATACTGTCAGTGCTTGGTCATTACAGCGCCTACGTTATGCCGCCAAAATTCAGCGTCTAAGTGGCTTGCCGTTGTTGGTTAGTGGTGGTGCGCATCAGGTTGGTCAGGTTAGTGAGGCCGAACTGATGGCGAGTGTGTTGCGTGATGACTTTATTGTGCCGGTGC
>CAYYWS010000001.1:4322-21054 GCA_964473955.1 uncultured Paraperlucidibaca sp.
AGTGAGGCCGAACTGATGGCGAGTGTGTTGCGTGATGACTTTATTGTGCCGGTGCGCTGGTTAGAAACAGAGTCTAAAACCACGCAGGAAAATGCCCAAGCATCGGCCAGTTTATTAGCCCAACACGGAGTAACTCAGATTATTTTGGTGACGGATGCACTGCATATGCCGCGTGCACAGCGTTATTTTATGCAAGCTGGCTTTACAGTGCTGCCAGCGGCTACTGGTTATCTCTCGCCTGCCAGTAGTTACTCACTTTTAGCGTGGTTGACACCTCAGCATGAAAGCCTTGCCACCAGTCGGCGTGCACTGCATGAGTGGTTGGGTCTAGTGTTTATTGAAATCTCAGAGCTTCGATAGGCTTCAGTTTGGCAGCACGGTTGGCTGGGTAAAAACCAAAGAAAATACCAATGGCTGCTGCTACACCAAAGGCCAGCAACATTGACCACACGGTGACAATTACCAGTAAATTAAACAATGTCGCTACCAGCCATGCGCCACTAATTCCTAGCAATAAACCAATTAAGCAACCCAGCAACGAAATCATCAACGCCTCTAGCAAAAACTGTGAGCGAATAGCGTTCGGTGGGGCGCCAATTGCCATACGTATGCCGATCTCACGTGTGCGCTCGGTGACCGAGACCAGCATGATGTTCATGATGCCAATGCCACCCACCAGCAAAGAGATTGAGGCGATTGCACCTAGTAATAAGGACAAAATAGCTGTGGTTTCTGCCGCGGTGTTGGCAAGTGCCGTCAGGTTTTGAATGGTGAAGTCATCCTCTGCATCAGCGCTTAGCCGGTGACGCTGTCGTAACAAGCTACGCATCCCTTCTTCGGCCAACGGCATTGCCTCTTCGGATTCAGCTTGCACCATGATCATACGTACGGAGTCACGAAAACGATTGCCCGTGAGTTTGCGTTGCACGGTAGTCACTGGCATCACAATACTGTCATCTTGGTCGCGGCCATCAAGGCTTTGACCTTTGGAGCTCAGTAAACCAATGACTTCAAAGGGTAGGTTGCGAATACGAATGGTTTGGCCAATGGGGTCTGCACCTCCAAATAGCTCTGTTGCGACACGTTTACCAATAACGGCAACTTGAGCAGCCGATCGAATCTCGGGCTCGGCAAAAGAATAACCTTGGCTGATGGGCCAGTCGCGCACTAAGAAGTAGTCATCATTGCTACCAATGATGCTGGTGTTCCAATTGTTGGTGCCAAAAATCACTTGTGCGCTGCTTTGTACCACCGGTGCTGCGGCACGTACATGACGAGCACTGACCAGCGCCGTGGCATCATCAACCGTTAAGCTGACGGCACTGCCAAAGCCACTTCGCACACCGTTGGCGCTGGTTGAGCCGGGCGTGACGATAAATAAATTAGCACCCATGCTACGAATGGACTCATTCACTTTTTCCTGCACACCTTGGCCAATGGCTAACATTGCAACCACCGAACCGACACCAATAATCATGCCGAGCATGGTCAAAAAGCTGCGTAGTCGATTGGCTTTAAGTGCCAGTAGGGCTTCGCGCAACATTACCCACCACATTAGTCAGCACCTCCAGTTGTGGGTATGTGCATAGCTTGCGCTAAGCCCGTTTCAACATCGCCATCATGTACTTTGTGGCCATCCACAAGACGGATTAAGCGATGTGCATAAGCGGCAATATCGGCCTCATGGGTAACCAGTACCAAGGTGATGCCATCTTTGCGATTTAGTTCGCTAAATAAATGCATGATCTCGGCGCTAGTGCTGCTGTCCAAGTTGCCGGTGGGTTCATCGGCTAGGATGAGTGCTGGTTCGTTGATCAGAGCGCGGGCAATCGCTACTCGCTGCTGTTGGCCACCCGATATTTGGCTGGGCAGTGCATAAGCTCGTGAGCCTAAGCCGACTTTATTGAGCATGAGCTGTGCACGTGCTCTGCGCTCTGCAAGTGGCACGCCGGCATAAATTAGCGGCATAGCAACATTATCTAACAGGCTGCTGCGGGGTAATAAATTAAAGCCCTGAAATACAAAACCAATAAAACGATTACGTAATTGGGCAAGGCCGGCCACATTCATCGAGTTGATGTTTTGGTCGCTGAGTAAGTACTGACCAGAGCTGGCGCTATCAAGGCAGCCCAGCACATTCATTAAGGTCGACTTGCCCGAGCCAGATGGCCCCATAATGGCTACAAATTCACCAGGCTGAATGCTGAGGTTGATTTTTTTCAAAATGGCAGTAGGGCCGTCTGCACCAGGATAGTCCTTACACAAATTTTCTAGCTGAATGACACTGCTACCATTGTTAGTCATTATGGTGACATCCTAAAGCGCATGCCGCTACCAGACTGGGTCTTGGCATTTTGTACACGCTCAATGACCACAGCAGTAGTCTCGTCTAAGTCGTCACTGATGACTTCGCTATAACGTCGATCAGTAATACCTAACTGCACTGGCAGTGCTTTTAACTGGCCATTTTCAAGTAGCCATAACACATTGCCGCGGGCGTCACGCGGTGAACTGATATTTGCGTCTGCAGGTGGGCGAAAGCGAAGTGCTGCCGTTGGTACTCGTAAGACGTTGGGACGTTCTTGGGTGATGATGCTGACGCTGGCTGTCATGCCTGGCAGCAAAATCTCATCAGAATTGTCGACACTGATAACAACATCATATGTCACCACGTTTTGTTCATTGCGTGGGTTTAATCGGACCTGCTTCACCTCGCCTTTAAAGCTGCGATCAGCATAAGCATCTACTCTAAAGCTGGCTTTTTGGCCTACTTTGATGCGACCAATATCTGATTCGGTGAAGTAGGCATTAATGACCATTTGCCGAAGGTCTTGGGCGATTTGATAAAGCTCTGGCGTTTGAAAGCTGGCCGCCACGGTTTGCCCAACATCGACTGCGCGCGAAACCACGACACCGGCTACCGGCGAGCGAATAACGGTATAACTTAGGTTTACCTCGTCACGCTCCACTTGGGCTTGGGCTTGGTTTAAGCGGGCACGCGCTTCAGCTAATGCTTGTTGTGCTTGATCTTGTTCTTGGCCAGAGGCAAAACCTTCATGCACCAAGGGCTGTATACGATTCCAGTTATTTTGAGCTAACCGAAGGCTAGCTTGTGCGCTAGTTAAGTTGGCTCGTGATTGGGTCAGCTGAGCACGAATGAGTGAGTCATCAAGTCGCATTAGTACTTGGCCAGCAGTGACAGGGTCATTAAAGTCGGCACTGTAACTTTGCACGATGCCAGAAACTTGTGTGCCAACAGACACCAGCGTGACAGGGCTAAGCTGACCATTGGCTGAAACCGTTTCAGCAATATCACCGCGTGAAAGAGTCTCGGTGCGATACTGATTGCTGGCATTGTTGCTGCCACATGCACTTAGGCCTGCAAACAGCACTAACGCTAGCGCAAGACGAATTGTGGCGCTCATGGCTGTGTTTCCTCAATAACAAAACTGGGTAGCAGTGGGTATTCATCACGCACTAAAAGGCCACTGACTTGGGCTAGTTGCAAACGCGCTGCGGCTAAATCGTAAGTGGACTGAGCTTGTTGCTGCATGGCATCGGCAAGATTGCTTTGGGCATTAAGCACATTAAGTAAATTACCTAAGCCGGCATCATAACGTGCACGTGCGGCACGGTTTGACTCTGTGGCGGCTTGTAATAGAGCTTGAGTTGCTTGAATGCGCGCAATGGCGGTATTAAGTCGTTGCCATGCCAGCCACACATCTAGCTGGATTTGTTGTTCGATGCGGTCCAGCTCAATGCCTTGCTCATCAATCTGTGAACGCACCGCACGACGTTGGTTGGTCAGACTAAAGCCAGTAAACAAAGGCATGCTGGCGGTTAAGGCTATTTGTCCGCTATCGCGTTGGCCGAAATCATCTAAGCGGCTGCCCTGACTGGCATTAACACTAATACTTGGCAGCGACTGTGACGCTAGCCGATCTAATTCTGATTCGTTAGCTGCAAGGCGCGCTTGTTGAGCTAAGCGGTCTGGGCGCGTGTTGATGGCAAATTGAGTCAGTGCATCGATATTTGGCAGCTCATTTTGCACTTGCTCTTGTGCATACGGCTGCAGCGTTAACGCGCTGCTGGCGGGGTAGGCGGTCAGCGTGGCGAGCTGGCCCTGCACGCTGGCTAATTCACCTTGGCGTTGAATGACCAACAATAAGGCCTGAGCCGATGCAGTTTGTGCCTGTAATACATCTTCTTTAGTGGCAGATCCAAGACTAAAACGACGCTGAGCGGCTTTTGCAGTTTCTTCTGCAGCCTGAAGACTGGCTTTTGCTGCCGTTAAATTATCTTGGCTTGCCAGTTGCTGAAAAAATGCTTGTACAGCTGCAATGGCACGCTCTTGGCTCCGTAAGTCTGCACTTTGTTATAGTGCAGACAAGGTGAGTTTGGCTTGTTCTAAGCCTGCTCGGCGCCCACCAAAGTCCCATAACAACCAGTTACTGCTAATACTGTATTGGCGAGTGTTGTCGCCCTGTCCAATTTGCTCACCACTGAGCGCCAAGCCGGCACTGACATTAACGTTTGGGTAGTAGGCCGACTGTGCCACGCCCACTTGCGCCTGTTGTGTTTGTACCCTTTGCCAGGCGGCACGGGTGTCGGTGTTAGCACACAGCACGCGGTTTATGACTTGTGCCAGTGTCAGTTGTTCCTGCGTCTGAATGTCGGGGCAGTCGCTGGGGATATTGGCATAGCTGTGCGTTGACCATAAAAAAGCAATGACCCATAAACACGTTGAAACAAATGGTTTAAGCACAGGCGCATCCCAGTTGGATGAAGGTAATCGCTGATGTAGACGTGATTTAGTCAGATATCGTTGACTAACAACCTCGGCCACATATGTTATAATGTTGCATTAATTGGTGTTTGAGGTTGTTTATGTCAGTTCTAGCAAAGGACGCACGTTTACCAGTAACCGTGCTGTCGGGTTTTTTGGGCGCCGGAAAAACCACACTACTAAATCATATTTTGAATAACCGTGAAGGACTGCGGGTGGCGGTTATTGTTAACGACTTAAGTGAAGTCAATATTGATGCTGACTTAGTGAATCAGCAAGTGAACTTACGTCGTGGTGAAGAAAAGTTAGTTGAAATGTCCAATGGCTGTATCTGCTGCACCTTGCGTGAAGACTTGTTAGAAGAAGTGGCAAACTTAGCGCGTGAGCAAGCATTTGATTATTTGGTGATTGAATCAACGGGAATTTCTGAGCCATTACCCGTTGCAGAAACATTTACTTTTCGCGATGAAAGCGGGGTTTCTTTATCCGATATCGCACGTTTAGACACCTTGGTGACGGTGGTAGATGCCGTTAACTTCCCCGAAGAATATTTGGCTGCACGTTCGCTACAAGAGACTGGCGAGTCGTTGGGTGAGGACGATGAGCGCACCGTAGCAGACCTACTTATTGAGCAAGTAGAGTTTGCGGATGTGTTGCTGGTAAGCAAAACCGATTTAGTCGAAGACGATGATGTTAAGGCCTTGATGGCAGTGCTGCGTAGTCTGAATCGACACGCAAAAATTCTACCGATGAGCCAAGGCAATATCGATTTAACACAAGTGCTCAATACCGGCTTGTTTGACTTCGATCGTGCTAGTGCTGCACCAGGCTGGCTGGCTGAAATTCGTGGCGAGCATGTGCCGGAAACGGAAGAGTATGGCATTAGCTCTTTTGTATACGATGCCCGTCGTCCATTTCATCCGCAGCGTTTCTGGCAATTCTTACAACAGCCTTGGCCAGGTGGCGGTCGCCTGCTGCGCAGTAAAGGTTTTTTCTGGTTGGCTTCTAGGCCAAAAATGGCCGGTAATTATTCTCAATCAGGTGGCATTATGCGCCATGGTCCTGCCGGATTTTGGTGGGCCGCAGTGGAGCCTGATCGTTGGCCAGAAAGTGAGGAAGATCGTGAATATATTCTGTCAAACTGGGATCAGGACGTAGGCGATTGTCGTCAGCAGATTGTCTATATTGGACAGGCTATGGATAGTGTCGTAGCAAAAGCGCAGTTAGATGCGTGCTTGTTAACAGATGCTGAGCTGGCGTTAGGGCCTGATGCTTGGTTGGCATTTGATGACCCCTTCCCCAGCTGGGGTTAATGCTTGCGGCGAGACTTAAGCGCTGCTCGTAAGGCGGATTCTAGGGTGGGGTGCTGAAAGTGATAACGTTCTTGTAGCAGACGACTTGGCACCACACGCTGACCATCAAGCAGTAATGTCGACATCTCGCCCATGGCAAGTTTGAGAACAGTCGCCGGCACTCGGAAAAATGCAGGTCGCCGTAACAAGCCCGCTAAAGTAGTGGTGAACTCTTGGTTGGTGACTGGACGTGGGCCGGTGACATTAAATACACCGCTTAAGGTGTTGTCGCTCAGCAGACGTTGAATAACGGCAACAACATCTGCCAGCGCAACCCACGATAAGTATTGTTGGCCATGCCCGAGCTGGCCACCTAGCCCTAAACCAAAAACCGGCAATAGGCGGCGTAAAAAGCCACCATTGGGCCCAACCACAACGCCTGTTCGTATAAGGCAAACTCTCAGGCCGTATTGTTCGGCATTGAGTGCGGCTTGTTCCCATAAGTGACACAGCTGATGCACGTATTCGTTGTGAGCAGCCGCGTTTTCATCAAGAATTTGATCTTGCTGGTTGCCATACCAGCCGATGGCTGAGCCAGAAACTAAAACCGCAGGTTTGTGTTTGGCGCGACGTATCCAGTCCACCAAATCTTCGGTCAAGGCAATGCGGCTGGCTGCTAATTCGCGTTTGCGCTGTGGGGTCCAAGGCTTATCGGCAATGCCTTCACCGGCCAGATTAATCACTGCGTGAAAGACAGTGTCGCGTGCAAGCTCGTCTAAACGCTGTATGTAATTGATGTGTGAGGCACCATCAAGCTGACCCAGTTTGTTGCGAGCTTTATCGGGGTGACGAGTGAGCACTGTAATCTGAGCAGGTAGGTTGGCTTCGTCGGCCAATAGTTGGGCAATCAGCTGGCTACCAATAAAGCCAGTACCACCGGTGATTAAAATATTCATGCTGAGATATTCATGTTGAGTGCGCCTCGAACCCGTAAACTCTAGCTTACAGTCTAGCCACCGTAGGCGGTGTTTGGAAAGTCAGCACAGCGCTTTAGTTGTAATTTGGGAGAAATGTGGGCATGACAATTGCTGTACACCTCATCACAGGCTTTCTGGGTGCCGGTAAAACAAGTTTAATTACAGCGTTAATCGCCAAACGCCCAGCAGGTGAGCGCTGGGCTATTCTGGTTAATGAGTTTGGTTTGATTGGTATTGACCAAGCGGCTTGGGCGGGCGCTGAGGTGTTGGTGAAGGCAGTGCCTGGTGGTTGCATGTGTTGCGCGCAGAATCTGCCCATGCAAATTGCTTTGGGCCAAATTAGTTCAGAGCCAGGCATTACACGGTTATTAATTGAACCGTCAGGTTTAGGGCATCCAGTGCAGATCCGTGAGACCTTAACGGCACCGCATTGGCAGCACTATTTTCAAATGGCAGCGAGCTTATGTGCGGTCGACGGTCGACAATTGGCTGATGAAAAAATCCGCAGCCATGAAACGTTTTTGGCGCAAGTGGCCATTGCTGACGCCCTGATACTGACTAAAAATGATGTGTTAAGTGCAGAAGAGCAGCAGCGCGCACGAGCCTTTGCCGAAGCGCAGCAACCCGTTAAGCCATTTTTTAGTGTTGGCCAGACTAATGGTGATTTAGTGGATATTGATCTGGCGTGTTTGCAGTTGCCGGTACAACAGCCAGCACCACAGCGACGCTCATTATTGCATCGTCAGCCAGCAACAGCAGAACCACTGCCAGTCATAAATCCTCCTTATCACTATCACCAGCAGGCGTTGGCGCATGAAGTCGGCGGTTGGGTCTTCCCCGCTGAATGGCAGTTTGAGCATGACCAAGTTATGAGCTTGTTATTGGCATGGCAAGCACAACAAATTAACCGTATCAAAGGGGTGTTGCACACCAATCAGGGCTGGTTATTTTTTAATGTGGAGGCTGGTACCTTTGCGGTACGGCAGAGTGAATATCGCGCTGATAGTCGGTTGGAGCTTATTGCGCCACAGGCCAGAGACTGGGCGCAAAGTGAGGCGCAGTTATTGGCGACGTTGTTGACGCCAGCGCAATCCAGTTAGCAGCACAAGCAGCGCAGCTAAGCTCGATAACAGCGGCCAGACACCCATACGCTGCCAAGGTGTGTGGCCAGTGGCGGGATAGACTTCGCCACGCAACACAGTGGCTTCAAAGCGTGGTGCTAGCGCGGTGATGTCGCCTTTGTCATCCAAGATGGCGGTAATGCCATTATTGGTGCCCCGCAAAATATATCGACCGGTTTCGCGTGCTCGCATACGCACCATTTGGAAGTGTTGGTCTGGGCCAATCGATCGGCCAAACCAGCCGTCGTTACTGATGGTGACAAGGTAGTCAGCGGGTCGTGATAACCGTTGTACTAAGCTGGGGTAGGCAATTTCATAACAAATAAACGGCGCCATGGCATAGTCGCCCAGCATCAGAGGAGCTTGGCTGCGTGGACCCCATGTAAAACTAGACATGGGTAAATCAAAAAACGGAATCGTGCCGCGTAACCAGTTCTCAAAGGGAATGTATTCACCAATCGGAACCAGCTGTTGTTTGTGATAAATGCCAACGCCGTTGCCTAAGGCTGCAATGCTGTTGTAATACAGCACCTCTGTTTGGGTTTTATTCCATGTCGCAAAAGGAATGCCGGTAACAAAGGCAGTGTTGCTGCGCAACGCCTCCATTTCAAGTTGAAGCAGCTCTTCCGTGGCCTCGTGCGCGAACATGGGAATGGCTGCTTCTGGCCACAACACTACGTCTTGGCCCCATTCATTGGCACTTAAGTTGTTATAGATTTCGATGGTTTTATCACGCCACTCCAGAGCCCATTTTGACTCCTGCGGAATATTGCCTTGCACCATGCTGACCGAAATCGGCTTTGATTTATCGATTTCGGTCCAGCTAATAGGCAGTAATAAACCACCCACTATCCAAGTCATTGCTAAGGCGAAAATAGCGCCTGGAGCTTGTTTGCCATGACGCCAAATACGAATTAATGCGGTTGCCGTAATGGCGGCGGCAAAGCTGACACCGTAGATACCGACAATAGGTGCCCAGCCAGCCAGTGGGGTATCAATAAAGCCATAACCCATCATGAGCCAAGGGAAGCCGGTTAATACCCAGCTCCGCAGCCATTCGCCAAAAACGAACAGGGCGGGGAGTGCTAACCATGAATAGGGTTGCAGTCTTAGTCGGACATGTAACCAACCAATCAAGGCAAAAAAGCCAGCCATGACCATGGCAACAAGTGTCAGCAAAACAATTGCGAGTGGCCACGAGGTGTCGCCATAGTCGTGCATCGACACTAATAACCAACTGCCACCATGCAGCCAAAGCCCTAAGCCGAAGCAATAAGCAATTTTTGCGGCACGTTTGGCGCTATCTTGCTGCAGCAGCTCAAAGAACAAGCCCAGCGCAAGTATGGCAATTGGCCACCAAGTGAGTGGAGCTAGGCCCAGCGGCATAAGCGCGCCAAGAATGAGTGCTAACAAAGGTGCTAGCGGACTTGCGGAATAGCGATTCATTTGGCTTAGCGCTTCTCTACTTTGATTTGCTCTAGCGCACGGCCATTGGCTTGAATAATAGTGAAGCGGAATCGATTAAGTTCAATTTGCTCTTTCTCTTCTGGCATACGTTCAAATGCTTTCAGCAGAATACCTGCCATGGTGTCGAATTCATCGTTGCTAAAGTTGCTGCCGAAGTGCTCGTTAAATTCGGCAATACCGATTTGCGCTTTTACCAGCCACTCGTTGGCATTGGTTTCGCGAATCAGTACTTCTTCATCTTCTTCGTAATCATGCTCGTCATCGATTTCACCGACGATCTGCTCGAGTGCATCTTCTAAGGTCACTAAGCCGGCAATACCACCATATTCATTAACAACAATGGCCATATGGCTTTTTTTGCTGCGGAACTCGCGAATCAGTTTGTCGATATGTGTGGTTTCTGGCACAAAAAAAGCAGGCCGTAAAAAGTCCTTTAAGGCAATGCGGTCGCGGTTTTCTAAAATTAAGCGCAGCAAGTCTTTAGCAAATAAAATGCCCAGCACTTCATCTGGATTATCGGTTGCCAACACCGGAAAGCGTGAGTGTGCTGACTCAATTAAGTTGGGCAGAAAGTCGCGTAATTCTTCGTCGGCACGAATAGACACCATCTGTCCACGTGGGATCATGATTTCGCGCACTTGGCGCTCAGATACTTTTAGCGTGGACTCAATAATTTGCCGCGCTTCGTTGTCCATCAGCCCACGTTCAGCGGCCTCACGAATAATAACAATGAGTTCGTCGCGACTATCAGGTTCGCCGTGTAAGGCGTCCGTGATGCGCGATAACCAAGATCGCCCTGGCTCGCTACTCGATCGTCCGTCATTCATGATGCGTTATTCCTCAATACCAGCAGCGGCGCTGGGCACAATAATATAGGGGTTATTACAACCACAGACGGCCAAAATAGCAACTTCCAAGGCTTCCATGGCATCGGCCTGCTCGTCTTCAATATGGTCTAGCCCCAGTAAATGCAAGCAGCCATGCACCAGTAAATGTAACCAGTGGTCTTGTACTAGCTTACCTTGCTGATGTGCCTCTTGCTCGACTACGGGCGCGCAGATAATTAAGTCACCGAGAGGCAGCTCATCTAACTCATCCGTTGCCCACTCCGGCAGCTCAGCTGGAAATGACAAAACATTGGTAGCGTAGTCGCGGGCACGATACTGCAAGTTCAATGTGCGGCCTTCTTCTTGACCTACCACCCGAACCGCCACACTCATGGAGCGATTTTGCTGCAGTGCATCTAAATAAACAGATGACGGCAACAAGCTGGCGTTCTCAGCTAAATAGTTAAACACCGCATTGACCCAGTCCTGACATTGCTGCTCGTCAGGGTAGCTGTCGGTTGCTAAGTCTGGGTCGGCCTCTAGCCAGAGCTCAATGCTCATGATGAGCGCTCGGGGCGAGGGTTGGGCGCTTGCTTGGCATCCCAGGCTTCATAGGCATCAATGATCTTCATCACTAAGGGGTGGCGCACCACATCACGCGAGGCAAAGCGAGTGATATGAATGCCGGGCACACTATCTAAAATACGTAGTGCCTGTGTTAGTCCAGAAGGCATGCCACGTGGTAAATCGATCTGTGTCATGTCGCCAGTAATGACCGCTTTTGAGCCATAACCTAAACGGGTCAAAAACATTTTCATCTGCTCAGGCGTGGTGTTTTGTGCTTCATCTAAAATAATGAAGGAATGGTTCAGAGTGCGTCCGCGCATATAGGCTAATGGCGCGACTTCAATGACTTGTCGATCAATTAGTTTGGCAACGCGCTCAAAGCCCAGCATTTCGTAAAGCGCATCGTATAAGGGCCGTAAATATGGATTGATTTTTTCGGATAAGTCACCGGGTAAAAATCCCAGTTTTTCGCCAGCCTCTACCGCAGGGCGCACCAGTAAAATGCGGCGCACCAAGTTGCGCTCTAACTGGTCAACGGCTGCCGCCACTGCTAAATAGGTTTTACCGGTACCCGCTGGGCCAACACCAAAACTAATATCATTGGCTAAAATTTCTTCGACATAACGTCGTTGGTTTTCACCGCGGGGGCGAATTACCCCTTTTTTGGTCATCAGCACGGGGCCGTCTGCACGTAATTGTTTCGGGCTGTGTTCGGTATCTTGCCCCAGCACAATTTGAAGCACTAAGTGCACGGTTTCCGGGGCAAGTTCGGGGCTGTCTTCGGTTTCACTATAAAGACGTTGAATGATTGCAATAGCTTGTTCGGCATTGGCTTGATCACCATCTACCCAAAACGCATAACCGCGTTGATTGATCTGTACTGCTAGACGCTGCTCAATCAGTTTAATGTGCTCGTTAAATTGCCCACACAGTTGTGACAGTCGGCGTGGGTCATGCGGCTCAAGGTCTATGCTTTGGCTTAATCGCTCAATCTTGTTCAAGTAGTGAAAGCCCCTAGTAATTTAGAGTCTCCAGAATACCGTAAAAATACGCTTGTCACAGCCATTACAGTGGACATAAAAAAGGGGGTTTGCATAAGTGACATGAGTTGCTATTGTTGGCATAGAACTGATTAGTCACAATGAGTGTTGCCTATATGACGCATGACGCTATCCAACCTCGACGTCGAGTCAGCCGCCAGGCATATGTATTAAATTGGGCAGTAGCAGCATTAATTCGACCGGTCAGCTGGGTTGCCACAATTGGCAGCCCTCACGCCATGCACAACATTCGCCGTGTATTTAGCCTCACTAAACCGCTGCTCAGCTCACTTCCCAAGTCAACCGTCATTACCCCATTTAAAGCCCCTAATTTAAAAGGCGAGTGGGTGATGGCTGCAAATGCACGTGATTCACGTAAGGTCATTTTGTACTTTCACGGCGGTGGTTATTTTTTTGGTAACCCACAGCAGCATCGTCAAATCACCTCACGGCTGTCGCAAACTACGGGCCGTCGTGTGTTGTCGCTAGATTATCGCTTAGCACCGGAGTTTAGCTTTAATCACTGGACCAGTGATGCCATCACGGCCTACCGCTACTTGTTGGGAAAAGGGTATAACGCGCACGATATTATTATTTCGGGCGATTCAGCCGGTGGGCATTTGTCGTTGGTGCTGCTGCAAATGCTGAAAGAGCGACATATGCCGCTGCCAGAAGCCGCAATTTTAATATCACCTTGGACGGATTTGTCACACACCTCTGAGTCTATGCATGACAAAGAGTGGCGAGACCCCATGATTCCAGCTGCTGCAGTACAGGCAGTGGCGAATTATTTAACCGTTGGTCAAGATCCCATGGACTACCGCGTGTCGCCTATTCATGGCGACTTTTCGGGGCTGCCACCGTTGTTTGTAGCAATTGGCAGTACTGAAGTTTTACGTGAAGACTGTCGTCGTATGATCAAAAAAGCGCGCCAGTCGGGTGTCAAAGTGCACTACGAAGAGTGGCATCGTATGGTGCATGTGTTTCCTCTGTTTAGCGCGGTATTACCTGAGGGGCGATTGCTATTTGAGCATATTGGTCGCTTTGTCAGCACACTCGATACTCTGCAAGATGAATGTGTGGCTTGAGACAAACGCGCCAGACGACTAGCATGGCGCATTGTTTTTTGTGAGCCTTCCCATGTCAGATGATTACGCTTCTTTACCGACTAAAGCCGAACTGCGCGATGTTCGTTCGTTACAGCAGAAAAAAGGGCGTAGTGAACAGCATCGCTTCTTAGTTGAAGGCTTAAAAAGTGTTGAAGAGTTGCTGTTGTCAGACTGGCCAGTGGCGGCAGTTTATGCCAGCGCCGAAGCCATGCCAAAACTACAAGGTAAAGCCCATGCGCGTGGCATTCGTTGTTATGAAATAAACTCCAGCTTATTAGCCAGTCTCGGTACCTTAGTCAGTAATGATCAGGCCGTTGCGGTGGCGATGATGCGACCCATGCACCGTATTACGTGGTCGGCGTCTAGCCGTGTATTGGCGCTGGATCATATTGCAGATCCAGGCAATTTAGGCACCATGCTGCGCTTAGGCGACTGGTACGGCGTTGAT
The DNA here is from genome assembly GCA_964473955.1 of uncultured Paraperlucidibaca sp. Taxonomy (GTDB): domain Bacteria; phylum Pseudomonadota; class Gammaproteobacteria; order Pseudomonadales; family Moraxellaceae; genus Perlucidibaca. The sequence goes on from CAYYWS010000001.1 coordinate 17,957, forward strand.
GCGGTGTTGTGCTCGCCTAATTGTGTTGATCGCTATAACCCCAAGGTGGTATCGGCCAGTATGGGATCATTTTTGCGTGTGCCAGTGGCAGTTGCTGAATTGTCCGGAGTTTTTGCTGAGGCAAGATCAGCAGGATTAGCCTTGATGGGCGCGGTATTAACGGGTGATAACGTGCATGCCGGCACGACGGCGATGTCGCCGGGTGTATTAGTGATTGGCAGTGAGTCACATGGTTTGTCGCTGGAAGTGGACTCACTGCTAACGCATCGCTTAACTATTCCGCGTTTTGGTCAGGCCGAGTCATTAAATGCGGCAGTGGCCTGCGGTATTTTGTTGGACCACTGGTGTCGCCGTTTAGCTTAAAAACGTTTGCAGCTGCTCCAGTACGGCTTTTGGGTTTTCCAGTGTCGCCAAGTGGCCACTATTGATTTCGACATACTGTGCTTGTGCAATATGCTCGCATAATGCTTGTGTTAACTGCACTGGGATCATCTGATCATGTCGGCAGCCGATCACCAAGGTGGGCTGTTTGATATCTTGCAGCAGTGGCTGAATATCGAGCACAGCATCCAACTGTGTCTGCTTGGCCATGCCGGGCCAATTGGTAAATCGAACAATAGCCTTTTGCCGCTTGTTGATGTCATCAGTACTCAGTCGTTCTAAAAAAGCTGGACTAAAACCAGTGAGTAAAATATGTCGTGCCATACGCTCGGGGGCGCTGGTCATTAAGTCCAGCCAATGAGCAAACTGCAGTTGCATACGGCTATTGGGTCCACCAGCAAAACCAGCCAGCATCACCAGTCGTTGAATGCGGGCAGGGTGTGTGGCGGCAACATGTGCCGCAATAACTGCACCTAATGAAAAGCCGGCAATACTGGTCTGTGCAATGCCAGCATCATCTAATACTGCAATAATTTGCGCACTTAAATGCGCCAGTGTTAGTTCATCAGCATCGCACTCGGTGGCACCAGAGCCAGCGTAATCAATGCTGATTACCGTGAATTGCTGAGCTAGCGCTGGGATCAGTGTGCCCCAGTTAGAAAAACTATCACCACCGGTGCCATGCAGTAGAACCAAGGGTGCACCGCTGCCTTCGATGTTATAGGCAACTCGGTCTTGGCCTAGGCTGGCGAAAGCCATAAGGTGGCCTCATGCCATAAGGGAATACGTCCTGGCAGCGGCGCCATGCCAACTTGTGCCTCTTGATCGCTCTCTAACCAGATAATTTCATCAGCACTGGCGGCATTGATCGATTCAATATGGCTGACGCGCACGTCGGCAAAACGACCAATCAAACTGGTATCGCCAGGAAAGTGAATCCAACGTGTGTTCTCGGCAATACCAACTAAGTAGCCAGGATAACGTCGTGACTCACGGTCGATTAATACACGCTGCACCGTGCCTAACATGGCGTCGGTTTTACGGCCTGTGTTGGCAGCAATACGGCCCTTCAGAATTTGCAGGCGTTCTTTTTTGACCGAGTCCGGGGTGTCATCAGGCAGCTCTGCAGCAGGTGTGCCGGGACGCTTGGAGTAAATAAAGCTATAGGAGTGGTCGTAATCCACTTCCGCAATCAAGGCCATGGTATCAGCGAAGTCTTCATCGGTTTCGCCGGGAAAGCCGATGATGAAGTCTGAGGCAATTTCAATGCCGGGCTTGGCGGCTTTAAGCTTGCGAATAGTTTCACTGTAGGTGCTGATCACGTGATTTCGCTTCATCGCCGCTAATACACGGTCTGAGCCACTTTGCACCGGTAAGTGTACGTGTGCAGCCAGTGATGGAATGTCGCGATGAGCGGCAATTAAGTCATCACCAAACTCAAGTGGGTGCGAGGTGGTGTAACGAATACGGCCAACACCGGGCACGGCGGCAACATGGTGCAGTAACTGTGCAAATGAACACGGTTTGCCATCGTGGTAGTGGCCACGGTAACCATTCACGTTTTGTCCAAGCAGAGTGATTTCGCGCACTCCCTGACGAGCCACATGAGCAACTTCGGCGATGACGTCATCAAAGGGACGGGATACTTCCTCACCACGGGTATAAGGCACTACACAGAATGAGCAGTATTTTGAGCAGCCTTCCATGATGGAAACAAACGCTTTGTGACCCTCTACGCGTGGTTCAGGTAGAAAATCAAACTTTTCAATGTCGGGAAAACTAACGTCAACCACAGATACATTGCTGGTTTTGCGCTCATTAAGCATGGCGGGCAGGCGGTGCAGGGTTTGTGGCCCAAACACCAAGTCGACATAAGGCGCACGCTGCAGAATATTTTCACCTTCTTGTGATGCCACACAGCCACCAACGCCGATCAGCACATCAGGGTTAGCCAGTTTTAGGCGCTGCCAACGTCCTAGCTCGGAAAAAACTTTTTCCTGCGCTTTTTCACGAATCGAGCAGGTGTTTAGCAACAGTACATCGGCTTCTTCTGGGTTGTCCGTGCGAACATAGCCTTGGCTATCGCCTAATAAATCATGCATGCGTGACGAATCATAGGCATTCATCTGACAGCCTTGTGTTTCAATGTAGAGCTTGCGTGTCATGGCCTTTAGTTACCGCTGATCAAAAAGAGAGCCATTATAGCGGGCTAAAGCCTGTATCGGTATGCTTAAGCCAACGCTGCATTAAGGAGTTTTCATGCGTACTGGGTTTTGGACCTCTTCGCTAGTATCAACATTGCTGTTTGTTTCCACTGCGTTGTCTGCGGCAGACCGTGATTGGTTGGCTGCTCGCGAGGCATTTCGACAGGGCAATGATACGGCGCTAGCGCAGGCTGCGCGCGACTTGCGGGGGTCTCCACTGGCTGTTTATGCCGACTATTGGCAGGTATGGCGTTTAGCGCGATTGGCTGATGGTGATGCTGCTGTGAGTGACTTTCTGCGCCGTGAACACGGTAGTTATTTAGCGGAGCAGTTACGAATCCATTGGTTGGCACAATTAGCGCAACGACAAGACTGGACGCGTGTTCGTGCCGAGGCGCCCAAATTATTAGGAACGCCTGCTACCGAACTGCAATGTTGGTTGCTACAGGCGGATTTAGCGTTTGATGATGTGACTAAGGCCGCCGCATTAGCCGAAACGCTTTGGTTAACCTC
>CAYYWS010000001.1:21154-33318 GCA_964473955.1 uncultured Paraperlucidibaca sp.
CAGGCAGCCTATGCGTGGCGTGGTTTAGCCATGGCCGCTGTGCGTCGTTTTGATCCAATTGCTGAAAGTTTTTTTCAACGCAGTGAGAGTGCCGCATGGACTACTGTGCATTATGAGACACGTTTGCGCGGCCTTGTGCGTCATGGTGCATGGAGTGATTATCGCCGTGTCTATGACACCTTGCCGAGCACGATTCAAAATCACCGTAGTTGGCAGTATTGGCAAGCAAGAGCCTTAGATGAGGCTAATCAGAAAGCCAATGCCCAGCGCATTTTTGCCCAGCTCAGTGTTGAGGAAGACTTTTACGGCTTGTTGTCACTGGAGCGCTTGGGTGCGGTAATGGCGGCGCCATCCACTACGGTTGTAATCAATCGAGCAGACCGAGATCGTTTAGCCGCGCATGCGGGCTTTCAGCGCGCCTTTGCTTTGCATGGCTTAGGGCAGCGCTGGGAGTCCGCTGCTGAGTGGAATTGGGCGGTGCGTTTTGCCAATGATGATCGTCTGTTATTAGCGGCAGCCGAGGCGGCTAATCAGCGTGAATGGTATGACCGCGCTATTTTTGCTGCTGAACGCACCCAGCAACTGCATGAACCGCGCTTTCGTTTCCTCGCGCCTTATCGTGAAGTCACTCGCGGTTATGCCCGTGAGCTTGGTCTTGATGAGGCATGGGTTTATGGTCTGATTCGTCAAGAAAGCCGTTTTGTCAGTAGTGCTCGATCGAGTGCTGGTGCTGGTGGCTTAATGCAGGTCATGCCAGCAACAGCACAATGGGTGGCCAAGCGCTTAGGTATTCCTTATCAAGCCAGTATGACTAATGATGTCGGCCAGAATGTGCGCCTAGGTACATACTATTTGCAGCATGTATTGTCTTCACTGGGTCACCCGGTGTTGGCAACGGCTGGTTATAACGCGGGCCCGCGTCGTGCGCAGCAGTGGCAGCCAGATCAGAACCTAGAGGCGGCACGATTTATCGAAAGTATTCCGTTTTATGAAACCCGAGATTACGTCAAAAAAGTGATGACCAATGCCGTGCACTATGCGCGTATCTTCAATGATGGCGAACGTGTATTGAGTCGTCGTATTGGTGTTGTGCCCGGTTATGTTGCAACCCAAAGCTCGTTAGAAGGCAGTCCATGAGTATGACGAAGTCACCATTAACGTTGTTGTTTATTGTTTTTGCACTCATTTTAGGAGTGACCGTTGCAGGTATAGGTGCATGGCACTTACTGGCGCCAAAGCACAGTGGTTTGCCGGAGTTACGCCTAGGTGGCGACTTTGAGTTACCAGATAGTGAAGGTAATACCTTTCGTTTAGCTGATCAGCGTGGCCGCTTGGTGTTAATGACCTTTGGCTTTACCAGTTGCCCTGATATTTGCCCACTCACCTTGGCACGCTTTCGAGCTGTTTTAGATGAATTAGGGCCTGATGCTAAGCGCCTACAGACTGTGATGATCGCAGTTGATCCTGAGCGTGATTTACCCGAGCGCTTGGGTGAATATGTTCGTTATTTTGATGCCAGCATGATTGGCTTAGTTGCGCCTCGCAATCAGCTCGCGGCTGTTGAGCGTTTGTACGGCGCGCGTGTCATCGTAAGTGACAATGGTGACGTTGCACACAGCGACTATTTATACCTAATTGATGACCAAGGTAAGACTCGAAAGTTGTTTGATCAGCAGGCCAGTGTTGACGAAATTGTGAGTGTCATTCGATCGTTATTACGTGAGGCCAGAGGCCGACGCTAACAGGAGTTAATAAGTATGTTGCAAGGAGTTAATTTGCGTTCATTGTATTTAGCCGCTTTGCTGCTGGTGTCGCCGCTGGGCTTTGCTCAGGTGAGTGTTGAGGATGCTTGGATTCGTGAGGTGCCGCCAGGCAGCCCAGCCGCTGCGGTCTTTATGGTAATTACTAATGCCAGCGATCAGGCTGTTCGAGTCACGAAAATGACCTCGCCTATTGCTAAGCGTGTCGAGTGGCATGACATGAAGCATGACAATGGCTTGATGCGTATGACGCAGCGTAAAGTGATCGAGCTGCCAGCAAATGGCCGTGTCCAATTGCAGCCTAGTGCTAGTCATGTGATGTTGTTGGATATGGAAAAAGCGCCAGCACCTGGCAGTCAAGTGCCTGTCATCTTGAGTCTGGATAATGGTCAGCAACTCACGATTAATGCAGTTGTGCGTAAGACCGAGCTGCAAAAAAAAGAGCTGCGTAAACCCAAGCACCATCATCATCACTGAGGTTATTTATGCTGAATCATTGTCGCTGGATCTATGTGCTGGTTGCCTCTTTGATGGTGGCGGCATGCTCTGGCGGCAGTGCTCAGCAAGCTCCTGCTCGTGTGGCGCCACTGGTTGAGGTGGGGCCAGTGGTAGAGGCTGAGATTGCGCAAACACTTTCTGCCTTAGGTGTGTTGCGTGCTGAAGAAGAGTTGGTGTTAAGGCCAGAGATTGCGGGTCGTGTGGTGCGTATTGGTTTTGCTGAAGGCGCGCAGGTGAAAGCGGGGCAGTTACTGGTGCAGCTTGATGATGCGGCGCTAAGTGCCAGTGTGGCAGAGGCAAAGGCTAGCAGAGACCTTGCTCGTTCTGATGCGCGCAGAGCTCAAGACTTGTTTGCTCAAGATTTGTTGGCGCGTAGTGAAATGGAGCGTTTGCAGTCGCAAGTCGCAACACACGAAGCAAACTTTGCCAGAATGCAGGCTCAGCAAGTGCAATCCCGTTTGGTTGCGCCCTTCGATGGTGTGGTTGGTCTTCGACAATTCAGCCTAGGTGAGTTGGTGCAGCCAGGCCAGGCTCTAGTGAGTTTAGTGTCATTAGCGGCGTTAAAAGTGGATGTGCCAATCGCCGAATCTGATGCGCGTTTACTCAAGGCAGGACAAGCCGTTGAGGTTACTATTCCGGCGCTAGACAGTCTGCAAGTCAGTGGCGTTGTGCAGGCGGTAGAGCCACGTTTGGCGGAAGGCTCTCGTGCATTAAATGTGCGTGTACGACTGAATAATCGCGATGGCCGTCTGCAGCCAGGTATGACCGCTCGGGTGAATGTTGCAGTTGCAAAAGCTAGCACCGCATTGTGGTTGCCGGCTCAGGCAGTGGTGGCCAGAGCAGGTCGGTTTGTCGTTTTTCGTATTGATGGTGAGCAGGCAGTCGCGGTTAATGTAGAAACTGGCGTTCGCCAAAATGGCCAGGTGCAAATTCTTTCTGGCTTAAACGTTGGTGATGTCGTGGTGATGTCGGGCCATAACAAACTTAATCGTGATCAGCAGCCGGTGCGAATCTTTCCGTTAGCGGATAACAGTCCAGCGGAGTCTTAAGCCATGCGCATCGCAGAGGTCTGTGTCCAGCGCCCAGTATTGGCGATTGTGCTGAACTTGTTGGTGGTACTCGCCGGTGTGGTCGCGTTTGATCGTTTAACGGTGCGTGAATACCCCAATATCGATATGCCTGTGGTAACGGTAGCCACCACCTATCGTGGTGCCAGTGCCGCCATCATGGAATCAACGGTGACCAAAGTACTGGAAGATTCACTGTCTGGTATTGAGGGCATTGATTTTATGACCTCTACCAGTCGTGCTGAAAGCAGTCAAATTTCATTAACGTTTCGTTCAGATCGTGATGTCGATACGGCCGCTAGTGATGTCCGTGATCGGGTTTCGCGGGTGCGTCAGCGTTTGCCACAAGAAGTGGATGAGCCACAAATCAGCAAAGCGGAGGCAGATGCACAGCCAATTATGTGGCTCGCCCTGTCATCTGACCGTCATGACGGTCGTGAACTGAGTGTGGTTGCCGACCGGCAGCTAAAAGACCGATTGCAAACGATTCCTGGTGTGGCGGATATCCGTATTGGTGGTGAGCGTCGCCCTGCTATGCGTGTTTGGTTAGATGCACCGCGTATGGCCAGTTATGGTTTAACACCTGAGGATGTTGCGAATGCTTTGCGTCGACAAAATCTTGAGCTGCCTGCAGGTCGGATTGAAGGCGACATACGAGAATTTTCGGTGTTAGCAGCCACAGACTTAAATGAGCCTGAGCAATTTGCAGACATTGTATTAGGTGAGTTTTCTGGCCGACTATTACGTGTTGGTGATGTTGCAAGAGTTGAGTTAGGTGCCGAGGATGTTCGCCGTACGACACGGTTTAATGGCAAAGAAGGTTTAGGTATTGGCATTATTCGCTTGTCTACAGCTAATCCGTTAGAGGTGTCTCAAGGCGTGCGCGATGCACTACCTGATGTGTTGGCGCAGTTGCCTGAAGGCATGACGTTTAACTTAGCGTATGACGCCTCTGTTTTTATTGACGAGTCGATCAAGCAAGTTGTGAAAACTTTACTTGAGGCAACCGTATTGGTTGTCTTGGTGATCTTCTTTTTCTTACGCACGCTACGTGCAACCTTGGTGCCATTGCTAGCGATTCCAGTTTCGTTGATTGGCGCTTTGGTATTCATGGCCGCCTTTGGTTTTTCAATCAATACACTCACGCTGCTGGCGTTTGTGTTGGCGATTGGTTTGGTGGTTGATGACGCCATCGTGGTGCTGGAAAATATTTATCGTCATATCGAAGAGGGGATGCCGCCAAAAGAAGCAGCCATGACCGGCATTCGAGAAATTGGTTTTGCTGTGATTGCGATGACGCTGACACTGGTGGCGGTATTTGCTCCCATGGCGTTTAGTGAGGGGCGCACTGGTAAGTTATTTGCTGAGTTTGCGTTGACCTTAGCATCAGCCGTGTTGGTGTCTGGTTTCTGTGCGCTAACACTTTCACCGATGTTGTGTAGCCGTATTTTGCGTCCAGTGAAAGAGTTACCAGCGTGGTCGCAGCGCATTGAAAATGGTCTAGTCCGCTTAGGGGAAGGTTATCGCTCCTGGTTGCACCATACGCTGAATTGGCGCTGGAGTGTGATGCTGGGCACAGTGGTATTAATGGCAACAGCGTTAGTGTTATTAAAAGCCTTACCCAGTGAGTTATCACCTACCGAAGATCGTGGTGTGATCATCAATATGGGCATTGGGCCAGAAGGCTCCACACCTGCTTATTTTGAGCCTTATACCCGTCAAGTTGAGGAGATTTATAAAACCCTGCCAGAGTGGGAAACCACATTTATGATCACTGGTATTCCAGATGAAACGCGCTTTATGAGTTTTAATCGCTTCACACATTGGGATCAGCGCTCGCGGCGCACACAGGATATGGCCCCTATCTTGTCGAAAGCCTTGGCCGAGGTGCCGGGCGTGGTGGCGATTCCAGTATTGCCAGGATCGCTGGGGCAAGGCAATCGCAGTAGTCCGATTGAGTTTGTGGTGCAGACCACAGCGAGTTATGACGAGCTCGGTCAAGTTATGGATGAGCTATTAGAGCGAGCTGCATCGAATCCAGGGCTGGTTAATCCAGTCAGTGATTTACGTCTGAATAAACCTGAGTTGTCGATTACGGTTGATCGTGATTTGGCGGCATTAGTTGGTGTTGGTGTTGATGCCATCAGTGGCGCGCTAGAGTCTTATTTAGGTGGGCGTGTGCTGGGCACATTCAAGCTTGAGGGCAATCAATACGATGTCATCATGCAAATTGAGGATGCCCAGCGTCGTGAGTCCAGTGATTTAGCACAAATTTATGTGCGCAGCAGTGCAGGCCAAATGATTCCGTTGGCCAGTCTGGTCACCATTGAAGAAACGGTCAGCCCGTCGAGCTTAGGGCACTTTAATAAATTGCGCAGCGCCACCTTAAGTTCGAATTTGGCACCTGGTTATTCACAAGCCGATGCGATGGTGTTTTTACAAGATCAATTACGTGACCTGAATAACCCACAACTCAGTTATGACTGGTCTGGCCCTTCCCGCGAATTTTTATCCGCAGGTGCAACTTTGTTAACCACGTTTGTGCTGGCAATATTGTTTATTTACCTGCTGCTCAGTGCGCAGTTTGAAAGTTTCCGTCATCCCTTTGTCATTATGCTGAGTGTACCCTTGGCCATGTTAGGCGCGCTGATAGCCTTGCATGCCACGGGTGGCTCATTAAACGTTTATAGCCAAGTGGGTTTGATTGCTTTGGTCGGTTTGATTACCAAACACGGTATTTTGATTGTTGAGTTTGCCAATCAACGTGCGCATAAAGGCGAAGCCTTATTAGATGCAGTGATTAATGCTTCAGTGCTGCGTTTGCGCCCCATTTTAATGACCGCCGCGACCATGGTGTTAGGTGCGCTCCCGTTGGCATTGGCCTCTGGCGCGGGCGCTGAAGTGCGTCAGTCGATTGGTTGGGTAATTGTCGGTGGCATGACCATTGGCACCATCTTTACGCTGTTTGTAGTGCCAGCAGCTTACCTATTGTTTAGTGCTGCTGCGGAACAAAACGAACCTGTGAGTGCTACAAAATAATGCAACGCCAGCGACCAGCTCATAACCCCGCGGAAGACTTGCTGCGTTTAACAGCTGCAAATGAGAAGTTGTTTTTGCGTCCTGATTTATCGGCATGGCGCAGTGATCACTGCAGTGGGGATCGGTTTTTTAATCCGGGGCCACGGGTGAGTCATGGCGCTGCTGATGCCTTAAAGTGGTTGGCTACACGTAAGCCAGCGCCATGGCCGCGCTGGGTCGATGCCAATGAGCCAAGTGTTATTCCAGCAGAGTGTTTTAGTGAAGACCTAAACGATTGGCGGGTGACCTTTATTAACCATGCCACCGTACTGTTGCAAATTGGCCCATGGAACTTGCTCACCGACCCAGTGTGGTCTGACCGTTGCAGCCCAAGCACTCGGCTTGGTCCGCGTCGTGTGCGTCTGCCGGGTCTACGGCTAGATCAGTTGCCGCCTATCCATGCCGTGCTTCTTAGTCATGATCACTATGACCATTTGGATTTGCGTACACTAATGTGGTTGGCAAAGCGTGACCAAATGCCGATCGTCACAGGTCTTGGTGTCGGTGCTTTGCTGCGTGCCAATGGCGTTGAGCATGTTGTTGAATTGGACTGGTGGCAGCAAACAACGCTTGGTCCACTCACACTACACTTCTTGCCTGCTCAGCACTTTTCCGGTCGAGGCGCACGTGATCGTAATCGCACCTTATGGGGCAGTCTTTGGGTTGATACACCTTTTGGTGCCGCCTACTTTGCCGGCGATACCGGTTATGGCCCGCATTTCTCAGAAATTCAGCAGCGTATGGGCTCACCTCGTTTAGCGTTACTGCCTATCGGAGCTTATGCCCCGCGTTGGTTTATGTCGCCGGTGCATATGTGCCCACATGATGCCGTACGTGCACATAAGGACTTACAAGCAACTCGTTCATTAGCGATTCACTTCAATACCTTTCAGCTCACCGATGAGGCCATGGCTGATCCAGTGCATGAGCTGTCAGCCGCATTAACACAGCAAGCAGTTGCTAGCAGCGACTTTAAGGTGTTGGCAGAAGGCCAAGCATTAGATGCTTAAAGCGGCTGAAACCAGTGCTTGAGTGCGTCTTGATGAAGTTGTTCGCGTAGTTCGCCGGTAGGTTTCCAGCGCTGATAACTCACTGCAGATTGCTGTAAAAAATCAAACAGTGTGACGTGACGTCTTAGTACGCGCGCTTGCCGGTGCGGAAGCATGGGATTAAATAAGCCGAGTGGGTCTAGTAACTGACGAGGATTTTTTTTCATCCATGTCCACGACCCCATTTCTAAAGTCAGCGGCAAAAAAACATTTTGCGGGTGTGTACGAATCGCTTCGTCATACAGATAGTCCCAAACATCACCATGTGTGGTGTAGTTAAGGCTCTGTGGTTCCATCACATAAAAACTATGATGTGGGTAGGTGCGACTAAACTGCTCACTTAAGGCATAGGCCTCAGCTAAGTGTTGCAATGGCTCACGACGACCAGCGTAGGGAAACCAAATGCGATCTCGAAAGCCAAAACCAGAGTGACAATCAATGGCAATCGAAAAACGATGATTAAGCAGGCGTTCCCGCACCGTTTTATATAAGGCGGCCGCTTCAGGTTCAGGCTGGGCGGACGCGCTGCCACGATACCAAGGTAAGTGTCGACTCAAGCGCTGCCCACCTAAGGGCCAGCGCACATCTGTGCTGGCATCAATCGGAGCATGGCGCATCAGGTCTACACCACTTGGGTTGGCCCGTGTGCCACGCAAAAAACCACCAGGATTCACAATTGGCACAAAAACCAAACGAATTTGAGTGAGCAAATCGTGCAGGGTGTTATCCCAGGTTAGGCGCTCTACTAAGTTGCTTAAATAAGCAATTAATACTTGGCTGCCGATACGCTCAACACCATGTACGCCGCCAAAAAAGCCAACAGCAGGGCAGTCGGGGTTGCGGTTGCCTAAGGTGATAGCCCAGATCGGTAGGTTGTGATTGTCGACAGCAATTTGTGTGATGACTTCAGAACAAACGCGTGAGCCAGCGCGATCAATCAGGCGGTCTAGCGCCAATAGCTCGGGGTTGTTTGCGTAGCGTGTTATAGCCACTTGCGGTGTTTAAAGTATAAAAATGGTGTTAGCGCTGATAACACCATCATGCCCAAGCCAAAGGCATAACCAAACTTCCACGATAGCTCGGGCATAAACTCAAAGTTCATGCCGTAGATGCTAGCGACCATGGTGGGTGGCAGAAAAATGACTGCGGCCACCGAGAAGATTTTAATGATCTTACTCTGGTTGACGTTAATGAAACCTAAGGTGGTATCGAGCAAGAACTTAATTTTATCGAACAAAAACGCGGTGTGCGCAATCAGTGACTCAGAGTCACGAATGATGTCGCGTAGACGCTCACTAAGCTCAGCATTCAGCATGCCTGAGCGTAATAGCAGATAGAGCATGCGTTGCAAATCCACCATGGAAATACGCACTTTACCGATAATGTCTTCTTGCTGAGCAATCACGGTTAACAAGGTTTCCATGTCGTCGGCTTCAGAGTTGCTCAACACCTGAGTGCTGGTTTTTTCTAAGTCTTCGGCCACACGCTCAATCATGTCGGCGAGGTTTTCTACCTTGGTTTCAAACAAGCCGATAAGAATAGATTTTGGATTGCTGACGTTGACCAAACCTTTACGAGCGCGCAAGCGGAAGAGGCGGAAAGCGGCTAACTCTTCCTCACGTAAGGTAAATAAGCGGTCGCCATTAAACACAAAGGCGGCAGAAATATTATTAGAGGATTGGTCGGCGTAATTTAAAAAGTAAGAGCTGATGTGCAGGCCAAAATCATTTTCATAAAAGCGAGAAGTCGCCTCGATTTCATAGAGGTCGTCAATGCTGGGTAATTCTTGGCCGTAGGCTTCACGAACCCACTCGCGCTCTTCATCGCTGGGGTTGATCATGTCGACCCAGAGGATGTCGGTAATTAAGTCTTCGGCGGCATTAATGGCCACTGGCTCGAGCAAACCCTTATTTAGGGTAAAGGCCATCAGCATAGTGGTTGACTCTCTTGATTTGCCATCATTCTAACAATGCATAGTACCTGCCGACTAGCGACTATGTCTGGAAAAGCTGACAGCTTAATGACAAAAGTGGTGTCTGTACTAACTAGGCAGCGTACGTGCAATGACCCAGGCCGATACGCAGGTCGCACCAGCTTGCCTTAACACGCTACTGATGACATTGGCGGTAGCGCCGGTCGTCATGACGTCATCAATAATGGCGACATGTAGGCCTTGTAATGAAGGCCCTTGCCAGGCAAAGGCATTTTCTAAGTTACTCAGTCGTTGCTCGGCATGCAGCGACTTTTGTTGTTGGCCATCGTGCTGGCGGATTAAGGCGTGTTTGAGTAATGGACTATTGAGTCGTTTTGCCACCTGCTGCGCTAGCAACAATGAAGGGTTGTATCCGCGTTGGCTTAGGCGCTCATGGTGCATAGGTACCGCAACAATTAGGTCGGGCAGGGTGTTGCCTTGTGCTAAATCACTTAGGCGCGCGGCAAATAAATTAATCACCGGCATCAGGGCGCGATACTTAAACTCGGCCATTAATGCATTGATGGGGAACTGATAGGCAAATACCGCCAAGCTTTGGTCCGGACCGAAGTCGTCGTCACAGTAATGACAAGTATCGCTGCCCTCATGAGGCAATGCACAACGTGGGCAAGTGTCGGTGAGCCAAGCCAAATCAGCCAAGCACTGAGGGCATATACACTCATTTTTGGAGGCGTAACCACAGAGCAGGCACTGGTTGCCTCGGCAATGGTCAACTATTTTGCTAATTAAAAGTTGACGATGGAGGGTGAAGCTCGCCAGAATCGTGCTCAGTCTTTGCGTCACCTGAGGAATCATCATGACGGCCATCCCTGAAATTCGCCATAACTGGACACGCGCAGAAGTGCGAGCCTTGTTTGAGCTGCCATTTAATGACCTGCTTTTTCGTGCCCAGCAAGTGCATCGTCAGTATTTTGATGCCAATGCCGTTCAGGTCAGCACCTTGTTATCCATTAAAACCGGTGCCTGCCCAGAAGACTGCAAGTATTGTTCGCAGTCCGGTCACTACGACACCGGCCTCGATAAAGAAAAGTTGTTGGCTATCGAAAAGGTAGTTCAAGAAGCTAAAAATGCCAAAGAAAAGGGCGCCTCACGTTTTTGTATGGGTGCGGCATGGCGTAGTCCTCGTGAAAAAGATATGCCCTATGTGCTGGAAATGGTGCGCCAAGTTAAATCATTGGGTTTAGAGACCTGTATGACCTTGGGCATGCTGGAACCTACCCAGGCAAAAGAGCTGGCTCAAGCTGGGTTGGATTATTACAACCACAACTTGGATACCAGTCCTGAGCACTACAACCAAATTATTACCACACGCAGTTATCAAGATCGTTTAGATACTTTGGCGCATGTGCGTGATGCCGGCATGAAAGTGTGTGCTGGCGGTATTGTGGGTTTGGGGGAGCGTCGCGAAGACCGCGTGGGGCTGTTGACACAGTTGGCGACATTGCCCGCACATCCTGATTCAGTGCCAATTAATCAGTTAGTGAAAATTGCTGGCACACCGCTAGGTGATGTTGAAGATTTAGACCCATTTGAGTTTGTTCGTACGATCGCAGTGGCACGTATTTTGATGCCGAAGAGCATGGTGCGCTTGTCTGCTGGTCGTGAGCAAATGCCAGAAGCCATCCAGTCTCTATGTTTCTTAGCGGGTGCTAATTCGATTTTTTATGGCGAAAAACTACTGACTACTACCAACCCAGAAGCAGAAGCAGATCGGCAGTTATTTGAGCGTTTAGGCATTCACCCTAAACAAGAGTCAGAGACATTTGCCGCTGCGGAACAACAGCCATTAACCGCTGCCATGCCGCGCCCAACGCTTTGGCATGATGCCATGCAAGCTAGTTAATGCACTGATGAAATCTGTGCCGCTGTCTTGGTCTGCTTGGTTGGCTGAAGAAAAAGCGCAGCGTTTAGCGCAAAGTCTTTGGCGCCAAAAGCAGCCCTTGGATTCGGCGCAATCAACACGGGTGCTGTTGCAGGGGCAGTGGCTGCATAATTTTTGCAGCAATGACTACCTTGGCCTAGCCAACGACGATGAGCTAAAGCATTACGCGCAACAAGCAATTACTCGTGATGGTGTAGGCGCCGGTTCGGCGGCATTGGTGTGTGGCCATCATCGAGAACATCAAGCACTGCAAGAAGAGTTAGCAAACTGGCTGGGAGTTGAGGCAGTTTTGCTTTTTGGTAGCGGCTATATGGCCAATATGGGCGTGTTAACCGCTTTGTTGGGCAAAGGAGACGCGGTATTTCAAGATCGGCTTAATCATGCCTCGTTATTAGATGGTGGACTGGCCAGTGGTGCCAGGCAGCAACGTTATGCCCACAATGAATGTGCCGATCTTCAGCGTCGTATAGCTGCGAGTCATGCACGACGCAGCTTAGTGGCCAGTGATGGCGTTTTTAGTATGGATGGCGATGTTGCATCGGTTTCGCAACTAGTGGAAGTCTGTGCGCAACACAGCGCTTTGCTGTTATTAGATGAGGCGCATGCTCTCGGTGTTATCGGTGTTGGTGGTCGCGGCACGGTGTCGGCTGCCGGACTTAGTTCTGATGCAGTGGCGCTACGAATAGGTACGTTAGGTAAGGCATTTGGTGGTTATGGTGCTTTTGTGGCGGGGCCAAAAGACTTAGTCGAGATGATTCAGCAATTAGCCAGACCCGCGATATACACCACGGCGTTGCCGCCGGCATGGGCTGCAACAATGCGTAAATCCTTGCAGCT
>CAYYWS010000002.1:0-29877 GCA_964473955.1 uncultured Paraperlucidibaca sp.
GATGGCAAAGAAATTCGCTTAAAAGACATTTGGCCATCCGATGAAGAAATCGACGCCATTGTTGCTAAGTCGGTGAAGCCGTCACAATTCAACCAAATCTATATCCCAATGTTCGAGAAAAAAGATTCGGAAAAAGCAGTATCACCACTGTATGACTGGCGCGAAATGAGCACTTATATTCGTCGCCCACCCTACTGGGAAGGCGCCTTGGCAGGTGAGCGCACACTCACCGGCATGCGTCCGCTAGCTGTGCTGCCGGACAACATTACCACCGACCATTTGTCGCCATCCAACGCCATCATGATGGACTCGGCGGCGGGTGAATACTTGCATAAAATGGGTCTGCCAGAAGAAGACTTCAACTCCTATGCAACTCACCGTGGTGACCACTTGACCACACAACGAGCCACCTTTGCTAACCCAAAACTGTTCAACGAAATGGTGCGCAACCCCGATGGCAGCGTCAAACAGGGCTCACTGGCACGCATTGAGCCAGAAGGTAAAGTGACCCGTATGTGGGAAGCGATTGAGACCTATATGGAGCGCAAACAGCCGCTGATTATTGTGGCTGGCGCCGATTACGGCCAAGGCTCATCACGTGACTGGGCCGCTAAAGGTGTACGTTTGGCTGGTGTTGAAGCCATTGTTGCCGAAGGTTTTGAGCGCATTCACCGCACCAACTTAATCGGCATGGGTGTGTTACCACTTGAGTTCAAGCCCGGCACTACCCGCCTGACCTTGGAACTAGATGGCACCGAGACCTATGACGTTGTTGGCGAGCGCACACCTCGCGCCACCTTAACGTTGGTCATTCATCGTCGTGATGGCAAGACCGAGCAAGTGCCGGTGACCTGCCGTTTAGACTCTGACGAAGAGTTATCAGTCTATGAGGCCGGTGGTGTGTTGCAGCGCTTTGCCAAGGACTTCTTGGAGGCAACCACGGCATGAGTCAGCAACTTAAAGTGCCAGCCACCTATATGCGTGGCGGCACCAGCAAAGGTGTGTTTTTTCGACTCCAGGACTTACCGGCTAGCTGTCAGCAGCCGGGGCCTGCGCGTGACAAATTATTCATGCGCGTGATCGGCAGTCCGGATCCTTACTCAGCACATATCGATGGCATGGGCGGCGCCACATCGTCCACCTCTAAGTGTGTGATTTTGTCTAAAAGCAGCGTGCCAAATCACGACGTAGATTATCTCTACGGCCAAGTCTCTATCGATAAAGCATTTGTCGATTGGAGTGGCAACTGCGGCAACTTGTCCACAGCTGCTGGAGCATTTGCCATTCATGCAGGCTTGGTTGATCCAGCACGCATCCCACAAGATGGTGTTTGTGTTGTGCGCATTTGGCAGGCCAACATCCATAAAACCATTATTGCGCATGTGCCAGTCAGCAACGGTCAAGTTCAGGAAACCGGTGACTTTGAGCTTGATGGTGTCACCTTCCCTGCTGCTGAAATTGTGCTGGAATTTCTGGACCCATCCGATGATGGCGAAGATGGCGGCTCGATGTTTCCGACGGGCAATTTGATTGATGAATTAGACCTTGCGGATGATGTTGTCAAAGGTGGCAAGCTCAAGGCTACCTTAATCACAGCTGGCATCCCCACCGTGTTTGTTAATGCGCACGACATTGGTTATACCGGCACCGAGCTGCGTGAAGCGATTAATACCGATCCGGCTGCATTAGCTCGATTTGAGGCAATTCGTATTGCTGGTGCTTTGCGTATGGGTCTGATCAAAACAGCCGAAGAGGCAGCGACTCGTCAGCACACACCTAAAGTGGCCTTTGTTGCACCGGCAACCGACTATATGTCATCTAGCGGCAAAACCGTCAGCACAAATGATATCGATTTAGTGGTACGAGCTTTATCCATGGGCAAGCTGCATCACGCCATGATGGGCACAGCTGCTGTTGCGATTGGTACTGCTGCTGCTATCCCTGGCACGCTGGTTAATCTAGCTGCTGGCGGTGTGGCGCGTGAAGCCGTGCGCTTTGGCCACCCCTCTGGCACTTTGCGCGTGGGTGCGGCTGCTGGCCAGGTGGATGGTCAATGGCGGGTTACCAAAGCAATTATGAGCCGCAGTGCGCGGGTATTAATGGAAGGTTTTGTACGTGTCCCAGCCGACACGTTTTAACGACGAATACAGGAAAATATGATGTCTACTAAAAAGACTTTAAAAGCACTCGCTGAAGCACGTCGTGGCCTAATTGTGCCCGGCGCATTTAATGCATTATCAGCCAAAGTGATTGAAGACTTAGGCTTTGAAGCGATCTATGTCACTGGCGCCGGTGTGACCAATATGTGGTATGGCATGCCAGACCAAGGCTTTATGGGCTTGGCTGAAATCGCCGACCATACTGCGCGCATTCGTGATGCGGTTAATCTGCCATTGATTGTCGATTGTGACACCGGTTTTGGTAATGCCATGAACGTCTATCACAGCGTGCGCACCCTAGAGCGTGCTGGTGCTGACTGCATTCAGTTAGAAGACCAAGTGGCACCTAAGCGTTGTGGCCATTTCAATGGCAAAGAAGTCATTAGCACTGCCGAAGCGGTCAGCAAAATCAAAGCGGCGGTTGATGCTCGTCGTGATAGTGACTTGATGATTATGGCGCGTACCGATGCCTGTGCCATGTTGGGTTTTGAAGCAGCCGTTGAGCGTGCGCAATTATTTGCCGAAGCCGGTGCTGACATTTTGTTTGTTGAGGCAGTGACCACCGCTGAAGAAATTCGTTCGCTGCCAAAACTTATCAATAAACCACAGCTGATGAACATGGTCATCGGTGGCAAAACACCGATTTTTAATGCCGAAGAGTTGGGTGATTTGGGCTATGGCATCGTGCTCTACGCTAATGCTGGCCTACAAGGTGCCCTAGCTGGTATGCAAAAGGTACTGACTGTGCTGCGTGACGAAAAACAGGTGTTAGAAGATCCAAACTTGGTTGCACCTTTTGCTGAGCGTCAGCGCTTGGTGGATAAGCCATTTTGGGACGCCTTAGAAAAGCGTTATACCTAAATGAAGCCAGCGACTTCTCTCACTCGTCGTATGCGTGACAGGTTACCCCTGCGCGCCATACGCAACTTAAGTGACCGCCTGTTACGCGCCGATGAATTAAGTTTGGCAGAGCAAACGCCATTCCAAGTCATTGCCGAAGACGACATTGTAAAGTTGCGCTATTACCCACCGGCCCTAGGTCAACAACCTAATAAACAGCCGGTGGTCATTGTGCCGCCACTCGCGGTGAATATGCTCATTTATGATCTATTCCCAGAGCGCAGCTTAGTCGCTTATCTGCGTGACCTAGGCCACCCGCTTTACCTCATCGACTGGGGCAGACCCAGCCGTGGTCAAGCGCACTTTCGCTTTAGCACCTACTTAACAAAGTTCATGCCCACTCTGCTCAACACAGTGCGTAGCCACAGTGGCCAACAGACCCTGTCGCTGCATGGCTGGAGTCTTGGCGCGGTACTGAGTTACTGCTATACCGCCTTGGGTGACCCAGACATCGATAAGTTGGTATTGCTTGGCCCACCGTGTGACTATCACGCCGGCAGTGGCGGCGCACAAAATCGATTATTGGCAAGGCAAGTACGACGTCTAGAAAAATTCACCGGCCGACAAGTTCATAACAGTCGCCGTGAGTTATGGCATGTGCCGGGCTGGGCCAACGCGCTAGGCTTTAAACTGATGAGTCCTGGTGGCACCGTACGTGGTTATCAAGAACTTCTGCAAAATCTAAATGATCGCGACTACGTGGCGGCACATGCCACAAATGCTGCTTTCCTTGATGATATGGTGGCCTATCCCGGTGGTTTGGTGCAGGACATTGTCCGCTTTTTAGTAACGGATAATGTCTTAGCGCAAGGTCGGCTGCCGATTCGTGGTTGTGATGCCAAATTAGAGTCGATTACGGCCGACGTGTTGATTGTGGTCGGCGACAAAGACCCAATTATCACACCATTAGCCAGCAAACGTTTAGTCGAACTTATGCCGCAAGCAAACTGCCGATTGGTTGAAGTACCAGGTGGGCATATGAGTATTGTCAGCGGTAGCGCTGCACCCACAGCAATATGGCCAGTGGTCGGTGAGTTTTTATCAGCTTAGAGCAGCTGTAACACTAACGCCACCACCACTAAGTAGCGCCCTAACTTCGCCACAGTGACCACCAACAGAAAACGCCACAACGGTTCTCGCAGCACTCCTGCGATGACCGTGAGTGGGTCACCTATCACTGGCATCCAACTTAGTAATAATGACCATCGACCATAACGTTGATAGTGCTGCTCAGCTTTGGCCAACTGTGTCGGGCTAGCGGGAAACCATGAGCGATCTTTGAAGCGTGTGGCATACCCACCCATCCACCAGTTTAGTACTGAGCCCAAGACATTGCCCAATGTTGCGGCTAGTACTAGCGCCCAAAGCACATACCGATCACTGAGCACCAAGCCCACAAGAAACGCTTCAGAGCCCATAGGTAAAAGGGTCGCGGCCACAAACGCTACCGCAAAGAGCCCAAAATAAGCGCTCATGACTTAACCAATATGCACGTCTCCATCAGGATGACGAACACGCAAGACACTCGGTTTAGCCAATAAAAAAACCAGTGTCAGTGGGCCAATACGACCAATAAACATACATACCATCAATATCCAGCGCCCAGGCTCTGAAACATATTCGGTAATACCCATGGATAAACCTACAGCGCCCAGTGCCGACATGACCTCAAAAAACAGGGGCAAAAAGCCCAAATGGCTGTCCGTGATACTCATAAAAAATAGCGCAGCAACCACTAACATCATCGCGATAAACGCCATCGCCAGTGAGCGCAAAATAATACTGGGGGGAATACGACGACCAAATGCCACTGGCGCATCACGACCACGCAAAAAAGCACGGGTTGATAATACCAGCACCATAAATGTTGTTACTTTAATGCCGCTGGCAGCTGAGTTCGTGCCGCCACCAATAAACATCAACACAATGACCATGATAGACACTGTTAAGGTGACACCACCCATATCGAACATGGTTAAGCCTGCAGAGCGCGGTGTAATGGCGTGAAATAATGCCATCCAGAATTTTTCTTGCGGGTTGTAGATACCTAAAGTGCTAGGGTTATACCACTCAAAAATAACAATAATGAAAAAGGCAAAAAGCAATAAACCCGCCGAACCTGAAAGCATGAGCTTGGTGTGTAAACTCAACTTAGCCCACGACTTAAAAGAGCGAAGCTCGGCTAGAACGGTAAAGCCTAGGCCGCCAATAATAATTAAGCCCCCCATAATAAGGGTAATAGGCCACTCGCCTGCCCAGCGAGCGATGGAATCACTATAAAGTGACAGGCCACCACCATTAAAAGCGGATATGGCAAAGAAGATACTTTGATAAAAGCCCTGCTCTAACCCCAGCTCTGGCACCAAATACAAAAACAGTAACAAGGCACCAATGCCTTCAATCATAAACACCAGCAACACAATGCGTTTAACTAACCAGCCTAAGTCACTGACACGGGTGTAGTTCATGGCCTCGCGCACCAAGCGTTGTTCGCCAATGCCAAGTTGTTGCCCCATCATTAAAAGCACCAGCGCGGCAAATGTCATGATGCCAATGCCGCCAGCTTGCATTTGCAGCATTAATACAATTTGCCCAAACAAAGTCATGCGTGAGCCGACATCAACCACACCTAGACCCGTCACCGTAGACGCACTGGTGGACATGAAAAAAGCGTCAGACCAGGTAATAGGTGATGTTGTCGCCCAAGGGGTTTTTAATAACAGTGCGCCAACAACAATCAGCGCTAAAAAGCTCATTGCAATCAGCGAGGAAGGATTTACACCGCGCTTATACTGTGTCTTTGCAGCGTGCCAAGGTTTCACAGAATCTTCTTCGCAAACTTCAACAGGTTATCTAACACGCCACAGAGCACAATTTGGTCATCAGGCTGTAGCAGCAAACCACGATACGGCGGTGGTAATAATTGACTACCCCGCTTAACTGCCATCAAAGTGACTTCCGCGAGCTCTAGCTCAGTGTCGTAATTTGCTTTGCTGGCAATAGCCTCGTTGACTTTAATTTCAACCACAAACCAACCATGGCCAAGCGCAATATAATCCAGCATTTGCGGGTGTGTTAAGTTCTGCGCAACACGCACACCAATTTCATTTTCGGGATGAATAATGCGGTCAGCCTGCATACGTTGCAGAATTAAATGGTGAGCGTCACTTAACGCCTTTACCCAGACTTGTTTACAGCCTGCACTTTTAAGCGCCAATGTGGTCAAAATACTGGCTTCAATATTCTCACCAATGGCAACCACAACGCCGTGATAAGAAGCCAAGCCTAGCTCTTCAATCACCCGTTCATCGGTGCCATCCGCCACTAACGCCTGTGTCAACTTATCGGCAAATTTGTCGACATAACGTGGATCCACATCAATACCTAAGACTTCATGCTGCAAGCGCACAAGCTCTACGGCAACAGTACCGCCAAAATTACCCAAGCCAATGACGGCAAATTTCTGCTTCACGGCTTATCTCCCGCCCTGTGTATTCTTATAGTGTGTTGACCAGCGCTCTGCCGCAGCAATACCGCGCTCTTCATTAACAGGCATAACCAATACCATAGCGGCAACAAACAGTAATAAGCAAAATAAAATCGCGTTTTCCAAGCCAAACACGTTTTGCAAAATGCCAATGCCCATAATACCAAACACTGCCGCGAGTTTGGCTGATGTGCCCCAAAGCCCAAAAAATTCAGCCGACTTATCAGGTGGTGTTAAAACACCCACTAACGCTCGTCCAGCAGACTGAGCCGAACCAAGACTCAAGCCCGCCATACAACCGGCCATTAAAAACACATGTTGTGCCTGCCAATCACTATCCGTCAAAGTGTTCACGAGCTCGGTAACATCAGGCGTTAACCAAATAGCTAAAATGGCAAACACCCATAAACCTTGTGATAACTGGTAAGTCAGTTTGGCGCCAATGCGGCTCTGTAAAATGCCGAAACCGATGGCGCCAATAGCCGCAGTAATTTGCACAATAATAAACATATAGGTGCGCACTGTGTCGTCCCACTGAATAACCTGTGCGCCATAAATAAAGGCAAAACTGACAATGACAGCAATGCCTGCCATCGAGAAAAATACCGAGATTAATAACTGACGTAGATCACGGAATTGCTGCACGTCCACCCAAGTGTCGCGCATACGCTGCCAACCCATTTGTAATACGCTGGTGCCTACCGGCAATGTGCTAGCAATACCGCGCTCTTTTAACCAAACAAAGGTAGGAATACAGGCAATAATGATAAATATCGCAGAAAATGGGCCAACCCAACGAATCGTGTCGTAATTCTCAGCGCTGGTTTCCCCTAAAAAAACTAAGGTGAAGGCGGTAGCAACTAAACCACCGATATAACCCAAACCCCAGCCAAAACCAGATATCCAACCCATCGCTTTACGAGGCCCAAGGCCCGGTAAAAAGCTGGCGATAATGCCCTCGCCCAAGGCATAGGCAAAGTTGCTAACAATGATTAATAACATCGCCAAGGCGATCCAGCCTGGCTCAACAAAATATAAAAGACCAGTGCCTATCACCATCAGCGCTGTGGTCATAAATAAATAACGTTTTCGTTGTGCGGCATGGTCCATGATAGCGCCACAGAGAGGGTTCACTATGGCCACCGCCAACGCACTGAGCCCCAGCGCCATGCTCCATAACAAGTTGCCTAAACGATAGTCTGGTGCATCCCCCACAATGACTCGCGTAAACAAATCACCAAAGATGACCGTTATGATGAGCAATGTGTATGCCTGATTGGCAAAGTCGAACATGGCCCAGCCGAAGATTTCACGTTTCGGCGCTAATGCAACATCAGACATTCAACCCCCTAGGGTTTAAGATAACCATCACACTGAATTAAAACACGCAAGGATAGTTATGAAGCAGGGATCCTCGGTACTTTTTTTATCACTTATGTTGTCTGCCATTAGTGGTTGCACCACTGCAACATCGGTAGCAGCCACCAACTCCATCAGCCAAGCTGATCCACGCGACGCCGAATTGCAACAATGTTTGGCTGGCTTACGCAGTGATGCTATGCAGGCCAAGATCAGCAGTGACACGTGGCAGCGATACACCCGCTCAATTGCTGGTGACTATAGCGTATTAGAACGACTAAACCACCAACCCGAATTTAAAACGCCGCTGTGGGACTATATGGCCGGTCTCGTTGATGACGAGCGTGTGGACATGGCCAAGCAGCAGTTGACTGCGAACCTAGACCTGCTGACGCGAATTGAACAAGCTTATGGTGTGCCAAAAGAAATCATCGTCTCTGTTTGGGGTGTAGAAAGTAATTTTGGTCGCAATATGGGTCGTACCGATATTGTGCCTTCACTCGCGACACTGAGCTGTTTTGGCCGTCGTCAGCCATTTTTCCGTGGTGAGTTATTTGCCACCCTGCGAATTTTACAGTCAGGTGATATTCCATTAGAGCGACTAAAAGGCTCATGGGCTGGTGCTTTTGGCCAAACCCAATTTATGCCTAGCACTTACGAGCGACTCGCCGTTGACTTTGATGGTGATGGTCGTCGCGACTTAATTGACTCCACTGCCGACGCACTAGCCTCGACTGGTAATTTCTTAAAGCGTGGTGGTTGGCGTACAGGTCAGCCTTGGGGTGTTGAAGCACGTATTCCATCAACATTAGACATCAGCGCCGAAGGCCGTCGTAACAAACGAAGCCTTTCAGAGTGGCATAGCCGTGGTGTGCGCAGTGTCGATGGGCGTGCGTTAACCGATGCTTTAGGCCTACCAGCAGACACCCAGGCAGGTCTAATCAGCCCAACGGGTAAAGAAGGCCCAGTGTTTATTACCTTACGTAACTTTGATGCACTTTATGGCTACAACGCTGCAGAGAGTTATGCCCTTGCCTTGGCGCATTTAGCCGACCGGATGCAAGGAGCTGGCGGCTTTATTACACCATGGCCAACAGATGACCCACCGCTATCGCGCCAACAGCGCCGTGACCTGCAAACGCTGTTATTAGCACGTGGCCATGCCATTGGTGAGGTTGACGGTATTCTTGGCACCTTAAGCCGCGCTGCCATTCGTCAAGAGCAACAGCGCTTAGGCCATGAGCCGACAGGACGTGGCGGCATGAAACTACTGACCGCCCTACAAGCAGACAGCAGCCTTTAAGGCTGCTGGTGCTGCTGGTCTTCATACTGAATGCGAATGCCGCCTACGCGCGGCGCTAGCACGTTATAGATTTTGCACAAGACATAGGTCAGCACATAAATCACGGCAAAATACATAAACGGCGTCATCAATAACTTCATGGTTGGCACACTGACGTCAAAGCCAGCACCGCGTAAACCAATCGCTGTAATCGCAAGTTGAATCAACGTTAAGACAAACACCAAAACAAACATCACTAATGCCAAGATCAGTGCGGTTTTGTGCGCGCCAAACGCTTTAATTTCACGTTCCATTAATGCACTTCCTCGTTATTTATTGGGTAAATCGTAAAACATCAAGTAACGAAAACGGCCAGTTCAACTCTGCACCGTCATGGCGTAATAAAACAGGTATGCGCTCACCATAACGAGCCACTAGTTCATCGTCTAAAGCAATATCTTGCAGCTGCCATCGTAATGGTCGCGCTGCATTTGCTTGCTCAAGTAAGGCTTGAGCCTGATCACATAAATGACAGGCGCTAGTGCCTAATAACAACAAACTCATTCACTAACCTGTGTTTTATGACGCAGCTGCCAGCATCGGTGAATTTTGGGGTTGCGCGCAAAATCAAAACCAATAGTATCAGCACTAATATCAACCACATCGTAATCAGCCGATAACGAGTCATCTAACTGAAATTTGCGGAAGTTATTAGAGAAGTACAAAGTGCCTTCTGGGTGCAGTCTAGCCATCGATAAATGTAGCAAGGCAACATGATCACGCTGCACATCAAAAATATCGTCCATACGCTTTGAGTTAGAAAACGTCGGTGGATCAACAAAAATCAGGTCGTAGTCATCCTGCTCCTGCCGCAACCAAGCCATTACATCCGCTTGAACTAAACGATGGTGCTCATCAGGCAAGCCATTCAAGGCCAAATTACGATTGGCCCAGGCGAGGTAGGTTGGTGACAAGTCGACCGTGGTGGTGCTCCATGCACCGCCTAACGCCGCATGCACTGAGGCTGTGCCGGTATAAGCAAATAAGTTTAAGAAGTGCCCATCTTTGGCCTCTTCTGCCAACCGCAAACGCAACGGGCGATGGTCTAAGAATAGGCCGGTATCAAGGTAGTCGGTTAGGTTCACCAACAAACGTGCACGCCCTTCTCTCACTTCAAAAAACTTACCAGCCTTACCCTGCTTGCTGTATTGCTGATTACCACTTTGGCGCTCACGCACCTTCAAAAATACTTTGTCGCGGTGCAGGCCCATGACTTTACGAATGGCGATTAGCGCCAGCTTAAAACGCGCCACTGCTTTTTCTGGATCTACCGTTTTTGGCGGCGCATATTCCTGCACATGTAAACGACCGTCATAGACATCAATTGCCAAATTAAACTCTGGCAAATCAGCATCATACAAACGGAAGCAGCGCACATCTTCAGCCGCTGCTTGCTTTAAAAAAGCCTTAAGATTTTTCTGCAGACGATTCGCAAAATCCATCACTTCTGCTGGCAGGTCATCCATGCTGCCATCAAAACTAAGCGGCAACTCTTGCTCTCTGGGCAGCACCTCTCCGTAACGTGCAAATATCGGCAAGGCGCCGTTAAATAAACGCAAAGTGGCACGATGATCTAGGCCTAACGCATCGGCATGAATAATGTCAGCGGCTAATACCACGGCATGCCAGCCGGGCACGTGTTGACGTAACTGTCGGCCAATGGCGCGATACAAGTCACGAATAGCGCCCTCTTCGCTAAGGCGCTCGCCATAGGGCGGATTGGTGGCTACTAACCCCGGCGTTTTTGCCCATTCAGGCGACATATCCCATTCAGCAATGCTGAGCTGAGCCAACTCAAGCCAAGAGGCAATACCGGCAGACTGAGCATTACGCTGGGTGGCATCAAGCGCGTCAGCATCGATGTCGAAACCTAATAATTCTGGCGCTGGCTTTTCTAAACCAGCTAATCGCCTGGCCACAGCTTCATCACGCAACGTGCGCCATAAATCTGACTGATGCCCAGCCCAACCATCAAATCCAAAGCGAATACGTGCCAGACCTGGTGCCGCATCGGCCCACATCAAGCCCGCTTCAATCAGCACCGTGCCTGAACCACAGAGCGGATCAAACAAACGACCATTACCACGTTCTGGCCAACCCGCCAGCATTAACATCGCGGCTGCCAGATTTTCTTTTAATGGCGCGCCGGTTTGTGCCACACGATAACCACGCTTATGCAAGCTATCGCCAGAGAAATCTAAACTCACTGAAATGCGTTCGGCTTCAATAAACACATGCAAAGTAACATCAGGCGACTCGGTATCAACCGATGGGCGCGCACCGGTACGATCACGAAAACGATCAACAATACCGTCCTTCAGACGTAACGAAGCAAAACGGGTGTGGGTACTGACACCTTTGGCAACAGCGGCGCGCACAATAAACGTTGCGTCTTCTTTCAGCACCTCTTCCCAAGGGTGTTTAAGGGCAGCGTGATAAAGTTTGTCGGGGTCACCGGAGTTAATACTGAACAACGGCATCAGCACGCGTGACGCTAAACGCGACCACAAACAAATGCGATACCCGGTGGCTAAGTCGCCCTCAACAGCAATCGCACCTTTAAGACGACGATGGCCGGTGGCGCCTAACTGCGTTAATTCATCCGCCAACAAATCATCTAAACCGTCGGCACCGGTAATGACCCATTCACGTTTTTTAGTCAGTAAATCACTCATAACGCACGCTCGGCATAAGCCTGTGCCACACCACGTGCGGCCGCCGCAATCACTGGCGGACCTTCATATATAAAACCGGTATAGAGCTGCACTAAGCTGGCGCCAGCATTGATTTTTTCAGCGGCAGATGCAGCATCTGAAATGCCACCAACACCGATAATGGGCATGCTGCCATCCAGCGCCTCACTCAAGGCTTTAATGATTTTAGTCGAGGATTCGCGCACCGGGCGACCACTTAAACCACCGACTTCGTCACCATTGGGCATGCCAACAACCGCATCCCTTGCGATCGTGGTATTGGTCGCGATCACACCATCAATGGCTTGTGCTTTAAACACCTTGGCCATGCTATCCACTTCTTCTCGTGTTAAGTCTGGTGCAATTTTGACTAAAAACGGCACATATCGGCCATGCTGTGTTGCCAACTGGGCTTGGCGCTCTTTCAGTGCCGCCAACAAACGTGTCAGCGCCTCTTCACCCTGTAAGCTGCGTAAGCCTTGTGTATTAGGCGAAGAGATATTGACCGTGATGTAATCGGCATGGTCATAAACACGATCTAGGCAATAAACATAATCATCAGCCGCCCGCTCAACTGGCGTATCAAAATTCTTGCCGATGTTGATGCCTAAAATGCCGTCATAACGTGCACGTTCAACATTACGTACTAAGTGATCCACGCCTTCGTTATTAAAGCCTAAGCGGTTAATGACGGCACCGGCCTGAGGAATACGAAAAATACGTGGTTTTGGATTGCCCGGTTGTGGTCTCGGTGTTGTGGTACCAATTTCAATAAAACCAAAGCCTAAAGCGGCTAAGGCATCAATATAGTCACCATTTTTATCCAACCCCGCTGATAACCCAACCGGATTGCGAAACTTAAGGCCTAGCAGCTCAACAGGCTGTTCAGGCACCTTTGGCCATAAGCGTAACAAGCCAAGGCGCTCTGCCAGCGCCAAACTATCCAAGGTCAGGTGATGCGCACGCTCGGGATCAATACGAAACAGTGCCGAACGAACTAAGGGGTACCACATAGACAATCTCTCACATCAAACAATGGGGCATTATACGCGGACTAACCACGCAAACGGGTTAGCGTTTCGCGGCTATCTGCCGATAAGCTAGCACTTAATAAATCATCTAAAGCCATCTGCACATGCTGCTGGCGTTCAGTATCAAGCTTTCGCCAAATACCGAAGGCACCGGCCAAACGTGACGCTAACTGCGGGTTATGCGCATCGATTTTAAGCACCTGTTTTGCCAACCAGCGGTAACCCTCACCATCTTCACGATGAAAGGCCAAGGTGTTGTTCATGGCAATTTGAGCAACTACTGCGCGCACACGATTCGGTACCGTCCAATCAAAATCGGCATGGCTTAACAAAGCATCTGCTTGGAACAAGGTATCGCGATGAGGACACTGCACTTGCATGGCAAACCACTGATCAAGTACTAGAGCCTCATGCTGCCAGCGCTGATAAAACAGCGCTAAAGCTTGTTCGGCTGGTGGCAGTTGGTGATGCACCAAGCAGGACAACCCCGCCTGCTCGGCTGTCATATGAACCGCACTCTGCACCCAATCCATGGCAATCGACGCGGCCTTTTCCGGCTGTAATCTCGCCAAACCATCTAATGCCATTTTTGCCAACGCTCGTTTAGCAATATCTGCAGCGTTATAAACATAGTCTTGCTGCATGGCAGACTGTGCCACGATATCGGCCAACTGCTGAGCAAATGGCTGTAATAGCGCTTTTAAGAGATTTTCACGAACAGTATATAAACGCACCGGATCATGCTGGCCCAAGGACTCAGCAACATAACTCAAGGCCGGTAGCTCGAACAGCTTGGCTGCCAAAGCCGGATCAGCTTGCACCAAGGCTGGCCAAGCTTGCGCCAATGCCAGCTGCAAAACTTGTTCAGTTTTATCAGCTTGCGGCAAATCACGATAACGCGCCAACAAACATCGGGTGACCAACTCCTGCATCGCCGCCCAACGATTAAAACCATTGTTATCAACGGCTAACACAGTCGCCAAGTCTTGATCTGGGCAGGCGTAATCCAGCAACACCGGCGCACTAAAGTCGCGCAAAATCGACAATACTGGGCTGTCTTCTACCTGCTCAAATACCCAAGTCTGCTGACTGTCTTCCAGCATCAGCAAAAACTCATTGGCGGCCTGATCATCTAAGACCGCCTGCATTGGGCCATCTGCATTTAACAAAGCAAGCTTTACCGGAATGGGTAAGGCACGCACTTCAATCCCTAACGGATTGGCTTGATCTTGCGATAAGGTCAGTGTGAATTGCTGAGTTTGCTCATGATATTGCGTTTGCACCGACACCTTAGGTGTACCCGGCTGCTGATACCAACGCAGCCACTGGTCCAGAAACTGATTCACATTCAAGTCATTCGCAGCAGCCATAGCGGACAAGAAGTCCTCCACGGTAGCAGCACGACCATCATTATCAGCAAAGTAGCGATCACTGCCGCGACGGAAACCTTCTGCCCCCAATACCGTGTGCAACATGCGTGCAATCTCAGCACCCTTTTCATAGACCGTGAGGGTGTAGAAGTTATTGATCTCAACAAATGAATCGGGACGAACCGCGTGAGCTAACGGACTGGCATCTTCAGCAAATTGATGCGCACGCAAGTACGCCACATCCTCTAAACGCTGAACCGATGCCGACAACTGATCTGCTGAAAACTGCTGATCGCGTAGCACCGTAAAACCTTCTTTCAAACAGAGCTGAAACCAATCGCGGCAAGTGACACGATTACCGCTCCAGTTATGGAAGTACTCATGTGCTACCACCGACTCAACACGTTGAAAACCAGCATCTGTTGTGGTTTTTGCATGTGCCAACACACAGCTGGTGTTAAAGATATTTAAGCCTTTGTTTTCCATCGCGCCCATATTGAAATGAGACACCGCCACAATCATATAAATATCAAGATCATACTCACGACCATAGACCTGCTCATCCCAGCGCATTGACGCTTTTAGCGAGTCCATCGCGTGCTGACATTTGTCTTGGTCTTCGGCCGCTGTGTAAATTTTCAGCGCCACGTTTCGACCAGAACAGGTCATGAACTCATCATCTAAGCAGGCCAAGTCACCTGCAACCAAGGCAAACAAATAACTCGGCTTGGGGTGTGGATCTACCCAAGTGGCCCAATGACGGCCGTCGTCATAATCACCACTAGCAACGCAGTTGCCATTCGAGAGCAGCACTGGGCATTCAGTTTTGTCCGCAATAATAGTGGTGGTAAAAGCTGCTAATACATCGGGACGATCCGGATAAAGCGTGATTTTGCGAAAGCCTTCTGCCTCACACTGAGTGCAATACAAGCCATGGGACTGGTATAGGCCCTCTAATGCCAGATTCTTTGCTGGTTGAATGCGCACTTTTGTGTGCAGCACACCACTGTCATCCGTAGTGGGAAACACCCATAACTCATCCTGCCAAAACCACTCGCCCGCTGTTAACGGCCGGTCATTCCAGCTCACTGATAACAGCTCAAGATTGACCCCATGCAGCTCTAACGGCGCATCTGCTGGCGCTTGAGGATGACGTGTTAACTGCAAACGCGCCGACACCTCAGCCACGCCCTGCATCAGCTCAACGGTCAGTTCGACTGCAGTGACATTAAAATTAGGTACGCGGTAATCACGCAGATAAATCGTTTTTGGTGATTGTTGTGCTCTCATAAGGTGGTCAGTTCCCATTCATAACCGGTAAATTTGCGGACATTCAGCACGCCGGTATCAAACAATAAATATTGGCCCTTAATGCCGGTCAGCACCCCACTGGCAACGGCCTTATCTGGATTAAATGACTTTGCTTTGGTGGCAAAGGCCTGCACCGGATACTCCAAATGGGTCTCGGTGGCCTGTAATAACTCAATCTCGCCCGGGTATTTAGCTTGCAAAATCGCCAGCTCATCAGCGCATAAGGCTAATAAACGATCACGTTCGGCTGCTAAATCAACCGGAGTCACCTCACCTTTTACTAATGCTTGCCAACGGGTCTTATCCGCCACATGCACGCCTAAAGTGGTTTCAACTAAGCCCGATAAGCGACGACTCGCCACACGAAAAATCGGCAATGCCGCAACAGCACCTTGATCGATCCAACGTGTGGGAATTTGAGTTTCACGGGTAATGCCTACTTTGACACCGGTAGAATTTGCTAAATACACCACATGTGGAATCATGCAATGCGTTTGCCCCCATTCCGGCTCACGACATGTACCTAGATGGTAGTGACAGGTCTCTGGCTTCATAATGCACAGATCGCAAGCCGCCAGCTTGGTAAAACAGGGGTAACAATAACCTTGGCTAAATGATTTACTACTGGCTCGGCCACACGCGATACAGGCAATACCTGTGCTGGCCTTAATTTCGATAGCCTTGCCCAAGTATTGATTCATCGGCAAAAGCAACTCGCCCAGCGGTAAAAAATAGTTCAGTGTGGATGATGACTGATTTCGTTCAGCCCGCATTTTGCTTACAGTACCGCGCATTGAATTTTCCAAAAGGCATGAATGTGATGATGATAGCGCAGCCCGCCCGACTTCTGGCAGAAGAAGCACTGGCCTCATTGCCAAATAGTGACAAGCTCAGCGCCTTATGGGTTGCAAGCCCTGCATATCAAGCTAACTTTGCACAGTCGCCATGGCAATGGCAATCAAACCTAACACTGTTACAACAGCCTTGGCAGCAACGCCATGACTTGGCAGTGACATGGATAGATGCCGACTTAAGTCCAGCGCAAGCCCTTAATTTATTATCCGCCCTGCGTGATCTACATGCACGCAAGCTGCTAGCGTTTGTCGCGATGGATCAAATGCAGTGGAAAGAAGACACCATGTTGGCTTTAGGCTTACAACGTCAGGCCCGCTTTGAGCATGACAACCAAGTTTTTGAAGCTTGGAGTTTTGACATCAAAACATATAAAGCGGTACCAGATTGGCTTAATCCACGATTCTGGGCAAATCCTGAAAATTGGAATAAGTTTCGCTGGTAAGCGCTTGTTAGTGAATGAATTTTACATTTTTAGGCTGTTCTTCAGGTGGCTCTTCAGGATTGTCGCAGACTTCGCCCTCTTTGCTTTCTTTAGGAATAAAACCACTGCGCTCATGTTCGGGCAGATTTTTCATTTCCCACGCAATAATGGCCTGCATACAGGTTTCGGTTTGTTCACGCGTCAGGCGCTTACCATCAGGCCACTTGCCCAGCTCAATAGCAGAACGAAACTTATCAATCATGTCTGGCGTCAGTACCGCCAGCATTCGCTGCATCACCGCATCACTCATAACAACCTCAATCTGGAATTAAATGACTATGCCATCCCAACTTTGTGCGACAGGCCTCATAAAAGTCATGGCCTGGTGGATGCAATAAACGCAACTTAAAGGGGTGTTTACGTACATATAACCAGTCGCCTTTGGTTAGGGACTGACCTGACTGGCCATCAGCACTCACCACCGGCGGGATATCAGATAACAACAGTATTTTTATCTCACTACTGCCGTCCACCACAATGGGACGACTGCTTAACGTATGCGGGTGCATAGGCACCAAACCAATGGCATCTAATCGCGGATGCAAAATAGGCCCACCACCCGATAAAGCATAGGCCGTAGAGCCTGTTGGTGTCGCCACAATCAAACCGTCGGAACGTAGGCGATACACAAACTGGCCTTCCACATAAAGCTCAAACTCAATCATATGTACCGTTTTACCGGTGTGCAAAATGATGTCATTTAAGGCCAATAACTCATTGCCACGCTCACTGCCACGGCGCACTTGTGCCGCTAACAAAAAGCGCGTGTCTTCAACATAATCACCACTCAACACCGCGCCAAGTTTTTCATCGAGCTGATCCGGCGCAACATCTGTCAAAAAACCTAAGCGGCCACGATTAATGCCGAGCACTGGTGTGCCAAAGCGCACCAACTCACGTGCTGCATGCAGCATAGAGCCATCACCGCCTACCACAATAACGAGATCACAGGCTTCACCCATGGCCGCCCAAGAACAACACTGCACCACCGTATTGCCCAATAGCGCCGCGGTATCTTCATCAAAAATAACGTGCAGCCCACGCTGGGTTAAAAACTGATGCACATGGCTTAAGGTATCAGCCACCGCTAAATTTCCCGGACGCCCAATTAAGCCAATATT
This sequence comes from uncultured Paraperlucidibaca sp., assembly GCA_964473955.1. GTDB lineage: Bacteria > Pseudomonadota > Gammaproteobacteria > Pseudomonadales > Moraxellaceae > Perlucidibaca. The sequence continues at coordinate 18,110 of CAYYWS010000002.1, forward strand.
GCGAAAATGATCCATGAAACCCACTTCTTTATCAGATGCAGGCAGTCTACTCATTGGCTAGACTTTTGACTATGCAAGCCACCTACTAGACGTATGGAATAACAACAGATAGAGTCAAAAATAACTTAAACAAACAAAATCTAAACCCATTATGTCATCCAAAGTGCCCACCACCAAAGTCCCGATGCGCATTGGTGACGTCAGCCTGCAAATGCTCAGCATGATGTTGCGTGCCAGTGAGTTACCTAGGTCACAATGGGATGATGTCATCAAGCGTTATGTCCGTGCTCAATTACCAGCACTGGATACGCCAGGCGCCATTTGCGACCTGACCGACATTATGCGTTTAGGTGAGGCATTAACACGCATAAGCCCTGCGGGAGATCGCCTAGGCTTAATCATGGGTCAACAGTGCCAAGACACCGACTTAGGGCTTGCAGGACAAATTGCGCGAACAGCCCCCACCCTGCAAGACGCGTTAAAGCAGTTTGTACATTACCACCCGCTAAATGCACGCTGTTATCGAGGCAACCCCAGCCTGCATTTGGGACATGCCCCAGCACTGCGGTTTTACTCCATTGCACCCTACAGTCGTTATAACCGCTTTGTTGTCGACTCTACGCTTTGCTCATGGCAACAATTAATTAACCAGCTTTGTGGCCGTACAGACGCCATTCTTGCTGTCGACATTGAATATGACTTATGTGATTACGCCGTAGAAGTTCGTAGCACCTTCGCTCTGCCAACGCAGTTTGGCCAACGCCATAATCAGTTATTGATTAGCCCACACGCATTGTCATGGCCAGTGCTAACGGCACAAGCAGAGCTTCATCACCAACTAAAACAACTGGGAGATCAGCTACTGCATCAGCTAGCCGCAAATGCCACACTCACAGGGCGCGTAAAACACTGGCTAGGGCCACGCCTGCAAGGGCAATCACCTACATTGGAGGCTGCTGCTGAAGCTATGGGCATGGCGGCATGGACATTACGTCGTCGCCTGCAAGACGAAAACAGTAGTTATCAACATTTACTAGATGATTTACGGCGGGATTTGGCCGTTGCCCACATACGCGAGACCACCTTAAGTTTCGGTGAGGTGGCGTTTATGTTGGGATTTTCTAGTCCTGGCGCGTTTCAACGGGCGTTTAAGCGCTGGACTAACGATACACCGGGGGATTTTCGTAAGCGCTACAACCAAGCTCGTGTTAATTAGAGCTCGGTGGCATCATCGTTTTGCTGGTCATCGATGATGAAGTCATCAGAATCCCAGTAATCTTCTCGTTCCATATCCATGATCTTTCTCTCTGTTGTTTTATTTGCCTAAACATAACAACAGAGTCAGATGACCAAACGATGACAACAGCTCTACTTTATTTGCAGCGTAACCTCAGGGTTTTGACGACGCTGCCCTGCTAGGATTTGCTGCCATAACGTAGGTTCTGGCCACTCGGCAGATACTTGCTCAGAAAACACGATACGCTCCAGCGGCAACTCACCCATACGTGGGTTGGTTACATCCTCGCGGAAGCATTGGGCATAACCGGTGGCAGTCTCATGCACAATGACGGAGTGCAGTTCCACATCCTGCTCACCATTAACCATGTCAGTTAGTGACAAAACACGGTCAACCATGGCAAACATGACGCGAGAAAACTGTTCTGCTGATGGCGACACCGGTAATGACACCCAGCGCGCACTAAACTGCTTACAAGCAGCAATATATTCAGGATCGTCTTTGTCCCAAAAAGCCACGGCATGATCAAAGCTATCAATCAAATTACGGATATCGCCTTTCATCAAACCAAAGTCGTAGACCATCTGGCCATGGTCAAGCGCCTGTGCAGACAGCAACACTTCAACTTGATAACTGTGGCCATGAATTGAACGGCGACAGCGATCACTGCTGCAGTTGCGCACAATATGGGCGTTTTCAAAGCGAAACAATTTTCGAATCAGCATGCCTTTGCTCGGGCGGTTAAAGTTTGACTAGTCTATCAAAGCCAGCGGTCTGTCTGTGGGCTTTTTCGGTCGCATCTTGTTTTCCAGAAGTGTAGAATCCAACACGTTAAATTTGTCGCCCACCTAGGAGTTTTTTATGAAGCAGCCCGTTCGTGTTGCCGTTACCGGTGCCGCTGGTCAAATCGGCTATAGCCTATTATTCCGTATTGCCTCTGGCGAGATGCTAGGCAAAGACCAACCGGTTATTTTGCAAATGTTAGAAGTGCCATTCGAAAAAGCCCAAGCTGCCTTAAAAGGCGTAATGATGGAGCTGGAAGATTGCGCATTCCCATTGCTGGCTGGCATGGTGGGTACTGATGACCCGAAAGTAGCCTTCAAAGATGCTGACTACGCACTGCTCGTTGGCTCACGTCCACGCGGACCAGGCATGGAGCGTTCGGAACTGCTGTCGGTCAACGGTGAAATCTTCATCGGCCAAGGCAAGGCATTAAACGACGTAGCTTCACGCAACGTAAAAGTGCTTGTTGTCGGCAACCCAGCCAACACCAATGCCTACATTGCTATGAAGTCAGCGCCTGATCTGCCAGCCAAAAACTTCACTGCTATGTTGCGCTTGGATCACAACCGCGCGTTGTCACAACTTGCTGCCAAAACTGGCAAAGCCGTTGCTGACATCGAAAAAATGGTTGTTTGGGGTAACCACAGCCCAACCATGTACGCTGACTACCGTTTTGCCACAATTAAAGGCGAAAGCGTAAAAACCATGATTAACGATGCAGAATGGAACCGCGATATCTTCTTGCCAACTGTAGGCAAACGTGGTGCTGCCATCATCGCTGCTCGTGGCCTGTCTTCAGCTGCTTCTGCTGCAAACGCTGCTATTGATCACATGCGTGACTGGGCTTTGGGCACCAATGGCAAGTGGGTCACCATGGGTGTTCCTTCTGATGGCTCTTACGGCATCCCAGAAGGTATTATGTACGGCGTGCCAGTCACCTGCGAAGGTGGTGAGTACAAGCGTGTTGAAGGCCTAGAAATTGACGCCTTCAGTCGCGAACGTATGGACATCACCTTGAACGAACTGTTGGAAGAGCGTGATGGTGTAAGCCACCTGCTCAGCTAATTCAGCTTATCCCTTAGGGAACTGAAAAAGCGCGTAAAAAAAGCCCGGTTAATAGACCGGGCTTTTTTTGCTTCATCAAACGTCGTTAAATTAACTTTTTAGTTGAGACAATCACGCCATTATTATCTGCATAGACATAATCACCAGGCATAAAAGTCACACCCGCAAAAGTCACCGGCACATCCGTCTCACCAATGCCCTTACGAACACTCTTTAAAGGAATTGATGCTAAGGCTTGAATGCCTAAATTAAGCTCAGCTAATGCATCCACGTCACGCACACAGCCATACACAATAACGCCCGACCAACCATGCTTTACCGCACTCTCACCAATCAAGTCGCCCATCAAGGCACAGCGCATTGAGCCACCACCATCCACAACTAATACTCGGCCATTACCAGGCATAGCCAACAGCTCTTTTACACGTGAGTTATCTTCGTGACACTTAACCGTGACAATTTCACCGCCAAAGGCATTTACGCCGCCAAAATTCATAAACATCGGCTCGCATACACGCACATCGAGCGGGTTTTCATCACACAAATCACAGGTCACAAAACTCATATAGTTCTCCTTATATTGAACGACTAGCCAAGACTTCCATCTGCTCGCCGGTTAAACGATATACACCATTGGCGGAATCACGAGACACAGCCACCATGGCTTTAGCAACAGTGGTTGCTGCGATGGCGCGGTATTTACGCAAAGGTCCAAGCAATAATAGTGATAACGGCTTCAGCACAATCTCTCCTAGGGTTTCTCCTAAGCGAAATTCTTCACGACTGCCAGTTAGCAAGGAAGGTTGAATTAACACCAAGCGGTCAAACCCCATGGTTTCTAGCGCCACTTCTACCTCACCTTTAACACGGCTATAAAAAGCGGAGGCTTTTGGGTGTGCGCCAATCGCCGACACACTTAAAAATTGCTTGGCTCCAGAACGCTTAGCCAGCTGCGCTACGGCAAAAACTGCATGCTGGTCAACAGCGCGAAAAGCTGCCGTGTTACCGGCTTTGCGAATAGTGGTGCCTAAGCAGTTAAACGCGGTATCAATTGCTTCAGGCAAATTAAAATCACCCAACTGGGTAACATCGACCTGATGCACCTGCATTTTGCTATGGGTATAAGGCAATGGCCGACGTGATAACACATGCACCTGAGCAACGTCATCACTGGCTAATAACTCGGCCAACACAATTTGCCCCACTAAACCCGTGGCACCTGCTATCACTACATTACGCATCGTGCTTACACTCCTGAAAAGACAACTTTACCGCGGTCTAAGCCTTTGTCACAATCGTCACATACCTAGGTAGATCACCATGTACTTTTTGCACCGCACTTTAGGGCTAGCTTTTTTGCTTTTTTGCTGCCTGTCCACACCCGTTTATGCTCAATACTTATATCAGTTTGAGTCGAAAAGTGGTGAGCGCTTATTGACCAATCAGGTCGATCAGGGCAAACGCCCCGTGGGTGCCGGCAATCAACACTTTACGCGACAAGTTAAAGTCACTTGGTATCCAGATACCAATGTGCATCGTTATGGTAACTGGGGCAATAATGAGGCCGCCGTGCGCCCTAGCATGAGCAAAAACCGTAATGCTTTTGATGACCTGATTCGCCAAGCCGCTAATAAATATCATCTAGATTTTGGCCTAATTAAGGCCATCATTCATACCGAGTCTGGTTTTAATCCCAATGCCAAGTCTGGCCCAGGCGCTCAAGGCTTAATGCAGTTAATGCCAGCCACGGCCGCGCGTTATGATGTGACCAATGTCTGGGACCCAGCACAGAATATTGAAGCAGGCAGTCGTCACTTCCGCCACCTGCTTAATCGTTATGATGATCTTACTTTGGCATTAGCAGCGTATAACGCCGGCGAAGGCAATGTTAGAAAGTACAATGGAGTGCCGCCATTTGCGGAAACTCGCGATTACATTCAACGCGTCACCGGACGTTATCAACGCTTGTATGGCGGCGGAAGCGTTCGTGTTGGAGCCGTTAAACACTAATGCTTTCGCTGTCCACACCAACGCGGTTGCCGTCAAAAATTAACGGGTAATGTACCAAGCAGGGTCCAGGCCCTGGTAGACGACACTGACCACTGAGCACGTCAAACGACCAACCATGCTGCGGGCAGCGCAAAACCGTACCGTTTAGATCACCATCCGCCAGGGCATGACCACGGTGTGGGCATTGGTTACGTATTAAACGTGGCTGCCCCTCAACCTGCAGCAGTAATAACGGCACCCCGTTAATGACAAACTCACGACGGTAGCCATCTTCCAAGAACATCAGTTTTTCTAAGGCCACGAAGGTCATCTACTACTGCTCCGATTTTGCCACGCCAAACATCACCAGAAAAAACGGCCCGGTGAATGCACACCGAGCCGTTTTAAGATCACACGATTTGTTTACTTACCATGCGACTGCGCAAGGAAGAACCAAGTATCTAATACAGAGTCAGGATTCAACGACACCGAATCAATGCCCTGCTCCATTAACCACTGCGCAAGATCAGGGTGATCTGATGGGCCTTGGCCACAGATACCGATGTACTTATCAGCAGCGCGGCAAGCTTGAATTGCACGTGACAACAAGAACTTCACGGCAGGATCACGCTCATCGAACAGATGCGAAACAATACCCGAGTCACGATCTAGACCCAGCGTAAGCTGTGTTAAGTCGTTCGAGCCAATCGAGAAACCGTCAAAATGCTGTAGAAACTCTTCGGCCATAATCGCGTTGGTTGGCAGCTCACACATCATGATGATGCGAAGACCATTTTCACCACGCTTTAAGCCTTTAGCAGCGAGCAGCTCAATCACCTTGGCAGCACCTGATGGTGTACGCACAAATGGAATCATGATTTCGACGTTGGTCAGGCCCATGACGTCACGAACTTTTTTCAGCGCACGCACTTCCAGCTCAAAACAGTCACGGAAATTATCCGAGATATAACGGCTGGCGCCACGGAAACCCAACATTGGATTTTCTTCATGTGGTTCGTAAAGTTTGCCGCCAATCAGGTTGGCGTATTCGTTGGACTTAAAGTCCGACATACGCACAATCACTTTTTTCGGGTAGAACGCAGCAGCCAAGGTAGCAATACCTTCCGTCAATTTCTCTACATAAAAATCGACTGGTGAGGCATAACCTGCAGAGCGTTGATCAACGGCCTGCTTAATGTCACGCGGCAAGCTGTCATAGTTAATCAGCGCTTTCGGGTGAACACCAATCATACGGTTGATGATGAATTCTAAACGAGCCAAGCCCACACCTTCGTTTGGCAGCGTGGCGAAATCAAAAGCACGATCCGGGTTACCCACGTTCATCATGATTTTAAATGGCAATTTAGGCATGGACTCAATTGAGTTCTTTTGCACTTCAAATGCCAACAGACCTTCATAAATAAAGCCGGTATCGCCTTCAGCACAAGAAGCTGTTACTTCCATGCCATCTACTAAAACATCGGTGGCATTACCACAGCCCACAATGGCCGGCACACCCAGTTCACGCGCAATAATGGCAGCGTGGCAAGTGCGGCCACCACGGTTGGTGATAATGGCGCTAGCGCGCTTCATTACCGGTTCCCAGTCAGGGTCGGTCATGTCGGATACCAACACATCACCGTCTTGTACTTTGTCCATTTCTTTGATGGAGCGCACTACACGCACTACACCAGAACCAATACGCTGACCAATTGAGCGGCCTTCACACAACACTTTGCCTTCTTGCTTGAGCAAGTAGCGCTCCATGGTGCCAACATGCTGACGGCTCTTTACGGTTTCAGGACGAGCTTGAACGATGTAGACCTTACCGTCATCGCCATCTTTAGCCCATTCGATATCCATCGGTGCGCCATAATGCTTTTCAATAATCAGCGCCTGACGTGACAGCTCTTCCACTTCCGCATCGGTAATGGCAAAACGCGCACGATCCGCCTTATCAACATCAACAATTTTAGTGGAACGACCAGCAGCACCGCTGTCGGCGTAAATCATTTGCTGCGCTTTTGTGCCTAAGTTACGACGCAACACTGCAGGGCGACCGGCTTCCAATGTCGCTTTGTGTACGTAGAACTCATCAGGGTTTACCGCACCCTGTACCACCATTTCGCCTAAACCAAATGAGGCCGTAATAAACACCACATCACGGAAACCAGACTCGGTGTCTAAGGTAAACATAACGCCGGATGAGCCTGTTTCTGAACGCACCATGCGCTGAATACCGGCCGACAAAGCCACCAGTTTGTGTTCAAAACCTTGGTGTACACGATAAGAAATAGCGCGGTCATTAAACAAAGACGCAAACACTTCTTTAATGGCAATCAAGACATTGTCAAAGCCACGAATATTGAGGAAGGTTTCTTGCTGACCGGCAAAAGAGGCATCGGGCAAATCTTCTGCAGTAGCCGAAGAACGAATTGCTAATGGCATATTCGGGTTGCCACCGGTTAATTCATCGAACTCAGCACGCACAGCGGCTTCTAGCTCTGGCAATAACGGGGTATCAACCACCCATTGACGAATTTTTTTACCGGCCTCAGCCAGTGCCAACACATCATCGACATTTAAGTTGTCGAGCACATCATTAATACGCTTGTTTAGCCCGCTTTGTTCCAAAAAGTCACGATAGGCTTGCGCAGTAGTGGCAAAGCCACCTGGCACGGATACGCCAGCATTGCTTAAGTTGCTGATCATTTCACCCAGTGAAGCGTTTTTTCCGCCGACAATTTCAACGTCGTGCTTGCCTAGGTTTTGAAACTTAATAACGAGCTTATTCAAGGTGGTACTCCCTTTGTCGTAAAAACGGCCGCCGTGGATCACACGGTCGCGACCAATGCTTGAAAGATTCTACCTGATGGTTGGCGCAAATGCGCTGAACTGTCGCCTATCCCCGACGAAGGTTGTAATACCCCTAAATTGGCAGGGTTTGGCCCAGCAAATCAGCGATAAACTGTTGTTTTATATCAAATGATACGACACACTCGAATCATAGATTTCACGATAAAACATGACATTTACGTATTCACTAAAACTATTAGACACATTTTTATAGTGAATAATCAGCTTAAAACTCACTTGGAGCCATCATGACCGACAATCTTAAGCGTACCGTTTTCTTTGTGTCAGATGGCACCGGCATCACCGCAGAGACCTTAGGTCGAAGTTTATTGGCGCAATTTGAAAGCATGACGTTTGAAGAAGTCACCGTACCATTTGTTGATACGCTGGAAAAAGCAGCGCACTTAGTTCGCGAAATCAATAAGGTTGCCGAGATTGAAGGCTCACGCCCCATCATTATTGACACCATTGTCGACAAATCCATACGCAGTGAAATTGCCCAAGCTAACGGCTACATGATGGATGTATTTGAAACCTTCGTAGATAGATTACAAGACGAACTCTGCAGCAAGCCCGTAAATGCAGTGGGCAAGTCACACTCCATTATCAATAATGCTACTTATAATGTGCGTATTGATGCCGTGCACTTTGCGCTAGACAATGACGATGGTGCTAAAACCCGCCATTACGACAAAGCCGACTTGATTCTGGTCGGTGTGTCGCGCTCAGGCAAAACGCCTACTTCCTTATATATGGCGCTGCAATTTGGTATTTTTGTGGCGAACTACCCGCTCACTGAAGATGACTTTGATGACCTACGCCTGCCAGCCAGTTTACGCGAGCATAAGCGTAAGATTTTTGGCCTGACAATCGACCCAGAACGTCTTTCGGCGATTCGTAACGAACGTCGTGCCAACTCAACCTATGCGTCATTAAATCAATGCCAGATGGAAACACGTGCCGTTGAAGCCATGTTTAATCGCGAAGGTGTGCCTTATATCCAAACCACACATTTATCGATTGAAGAGATTTCGACGCGCATCATGGCGCAGGTCGGCATCAAGCGCCGCGCTGTTTAAACTACAGCGCAGCGCATGATGCAGAGATTAGACCGCCGGCTTGGCGGTCTCTTTTTCTGGCATAGCTATGGCTTCAATAACCAGTTTGTCATCAGACACCGAAATGTGAACACGACCACCCTTCGCGGCTAACTTCCCAAACAAAATCATTTCGGCCAACGGTTTTTTCAGCTGCTCTTGAATTACCCGCGCCATTGGTCTTGCGCCCATCAATGGGTCATAACCACGGTCGGCCAACCAAGCCCTCGCCTCAGCATCCACTTCAATTTGTACATGCTTGTCATCCAACTGTGCTTGCAGTTCAACTAAGAACTTATCAACCACATTGATGACTACCGAAGGATCAAGCGGCGCAAACTGAATGATGCCGTCCAAACGGTTACGGAACTCAGGTGAGAACGCTTTTTTCAATGATTCCATCGCATCGGTTCGATGGTCCTGCAAAGTAAAACCAATGCTGGCACGACTGGCCACTTCAGCACCGACGTTGGTGGTCATCACCAAAATCACATGACGGAAGTCTGCCTTGCGGCCGTTGTTATCGGTCAAGGTTCCGTGATCCATCACCTGCAATAACAAGTTAAAGACATCCGGATGCGCCTTTTCGACTTCATCTAACAACAACACACAGTGTGGGTGCTTAACAATAGCATCGGTTAACAAACCACCTTGGTCATAACCAACGTATCCGGGAGGCGCACCAATTAAACGCGATACAGTATGGCGCTCCATGTACTCGGACATGTCAAAACGCACCAACTCAATACCCAGTGTGCGCGCCAGCTGACGAGTCACTTCGGTTTTACCAACACCGGTGGGGCCTGAGAACATAAAGCTGCCAATGGGCTTTTCTGGCGCTTTCAGACCTGCACGCGAGAGTTTGATGGCTGAAGCCAAGCTTTCGATAGCAGGATCCTGACCAAACACCGTCATCTTCAAGTCGCGCTCCAGATTACGCAGCGACTCTTTATCGTTAGACGACACCGCTTTCGCTGGAATCCGCGCAACTTTAGCGACCATTTCCTCGATCTCCGCCACACCAATCGTTTTCTTACGACGGCTGGGTGGCTGCAGGCGTTGATAAGCGCCCGCCTCATCAATCAGATCAATGGCTTTATCCGGCAAATAACGCTCGTGGATATAACGATCAGACAATGTGGCTGCCATTAGCAGTGCCTTGTCGGCATAACGCACATGGTGATGTTCTTCAAAACGAGATTTGAGGCCACGCAAAATTCGATAGGTTTCATCCACAGTTGGTTCTGACACATCAATCTTATGGAAACGACGTGACAACGCACCATCCTTCTCGAACAGATTGCGATACTCTTGGTAAGTAGTTGATCCCATGCACTTTAGTGTGCCATTTGCTAAAGCAGGCTTAAGCAAGTTCGAGACATCTAATACACCACCACCGGCCGAGCCGGCACCAATAATGGTGTGGATTTCATCAATAAATAAAATCGCACCCGGTGACTCAGCAAGCTCATTAACCAAGGCTTTAAAGCGCTTCTCAAAGTCGCCACGGTATTTCGTGCCGGCCAATAGTGCACCGATGTCTAGCGAATACACCACGGCATCAGCAATCGCTTCTGGCACACGGTCTTCAACTATCAACCAAGCCAAACCCTCGGCAATGGCGGTTTTACCTACGCCTGGCTCACCCACCAACACGGGGTTATTTTTACGGCGACGGCAGAGCACTTGAATCGCTCGCTCAATTTCCTGCTCACGACCAACTAACGGGTCAATACGCCCTTTTTTAGCCAGCTCATTTAAATTAACGGTGTAGTTCGACAGTGCTGAATCAGGCTTAGTGTCATTGATGGTGGCTGGCTCAATATCGTCATTATCAGACGATGACTCGTCTTCTTGCGGCGCACCATGCGATAAATAATTGACCACATCCAAACGACTCACACCTTGTTGACGCAGCAAATAAACCGCATGCGACTCTTGCTCAGAAAAAATCGCCACTAACACGTTGGCGCCAACAACTTCGCGCTTGCCCGAAGACTGCACATGAAAAACCGCACGTTGTAATACACGCTGAAAGCCCAAGGTAGGCTGTGTTTCACGACCACCATCAGGCACAGGTAATAAGGGCGTGGCCTCATCAACATAAGTCTGCAGTTCAAGACGCAGCGCGATTTCATCCACGCCACAAGCCTTTAGTGCCTGTAGTGCCGACTCGTTATCCATCAGGGATAACAATAAATGCTCAACGGTGATGAATTCATGGCGCTTTCCGCGAGCATCACGAAATGCCAAATTCAGGGTCAGCTCTAATTCACGGCTCAACATGCCTGCCTCTCCTTGCCCACGTTAAATGATGGGCTCTGCTTGGCACAGCAGCGGATGTTCATGCTGCCGTGCATATTCGACCACCATGGCCGCCTTGGTTTCTGCAACATCACGAGAAAAGTTACCAATTCCCGCTTTACCCATGTGATGCACCTGTAGCATCACCTGAGTTGCCAGCTCTGCATTCAACCCAAAGAACCGCTCCAAGACCTCAATAACAAACTCCATCGGCGTGTAGTCATCATTCAAGATAATGACCTGATAACGTCTTGGTGGTTTTAATTGTGGCAAGCGATCTGCCAACAACATAGCCCCTTGACGCTCCTCATCCGACGAGTTGTTACCGTCGTCATGGTTTGAGCTGAACATAGGCTCAGTCAGTTGCGCTATAGCAACTTTGTTAAGCATGTAACGTGTCGTATCAATCATGTGCATGACAAGACTTTAACAGAGAC
>CAYYWS010000003.1:0-8645 GCA_964473955.1 uncultured Paraperlucidibaca sp.
CAGCAGGGGCTGCAATCATGTCGACTTGGCCATTATTGAAGCGGGTGCCAAAGTTAGTTAGATCCACCGACACCGCTTGGGCGCCAATTTGTTCGGTGAGATGACGCTGTACACGATCCCAGTCCAGCACGGCAAAACGTTTGCCGCTGGCTTTATCTAGGCCAGAGATTTTGCGGTCACGCACCATGACGTAGGCGGCCCCGACGGGAATAACACCTAAGGTTTGGTAGTCGCCGGAGATCATCAAGTCAGTCATGGCTGGGGTGGTATGCAGCAAACGAAGGGCTGTCTTCATTTGCTCATAGTTGCTGAAATTACCAATGGCATCGAAGCTGCCGGTGAAGTTATTAAACTGTTTGGCACGCCATGTAGAAACTGCCAAAGCATCACAGCGACCTGCTTTAAACTCATCACTGGCAACGCGCTCATCTGGAAATGATTGCACTTTGAGTGTGACATTCCAGCGTGTGGCTTCTAGCACCACGTCTTTAACTAACTGGTTAATGGGGCCGTTGCTGCCCAACGGGTCAAAAACGCAGGCTGAAACCGTGATGTGTTTTGATAAAGGTTTCAGGCCAGTGGCTTGGGCAAAGGCTGTGCTATCCGGCAAGCTGACATTGCTGCCCGATACGCCAATGGCGTGCGCTGGCAGCGCCAGTGTGACTAATGCGGCAGCAACTAATCGCTGTAATAAGCTCAACATTCCTAAACACCTTAAAAATAGACTGTTGAGTATTACAGCGAATAATGTCAGATTAAATAGTAATAATTGTCGGACAATAGGGCGGTTATTGAATTAAGCGGCTACTTTATCTTCTTTTAACCAGTGTGAGGCGGCAGTCAGTACGGCTTGCAGAGCGGCACGTGTGGTGTCGTCGGCTAAAGCAACGGCATCACTAGTTTGATCTTGCGCATGAATGCGTACGCAAGCCATGGCACTTGCTTCAGTATGATTGCCCAAAGAAAACTCATCAAAATGTTCCACCGAGAAGGCAACTCCGGTGTAGGCATGAATAGCGTTGATGATGGCACCAACGGCTCCTTTGCCTTGGCCACTAAGTTGTTGCGTTTGGCCTGCAACTAGGATGTTGAACTTTGCTTTTACGACGTCGTCGTTATTGGCTAAGTCATAACTTTGCAATTGCATGTCTTGGTTATCGGCCATGCAATACTGACGAAAGAGGGCGTGAATGCCGCTTGCATTGACTTCACCACCTTGTTGCTCAGCCGCAGTCTGCACAATTTTAGAAAACGTGATCTGTAACCAACGTGGCAACGTGATGCCAAATTGCTGCTCTAACACATGCAACACACCGCCCTTGCCAGATTGTGAATTAATACGAACAACTTCTTCGTAGCAGCGCCCTAAGTCGCGTGGGTCAATCGGCAAGTAGGCCACATCCCAAGGATGTTCGGCGCTAACAGTGTGGGTGTGGTTGTTTAAGCATTTACGAATGGCGTCTTGGTGGCTGCCAGAAAATGCCGTAAAGACTAATTCGCCAGCATAAGCATGGCGTGGGTGAGTTTTGATTTCGGTAACCGACTCGACAACGTCGATAATCTCTTTCATGTCAGCAAAGTTGAGTTTTGGATTTATGCCTTGGCTGTATAAATTCATTGCCATGGTGACCAAATCCATATTGCCGGTGCGTTCGCCGTTGCCTAAAAGGGTGCCTTCTACACGATCAGCACCAGCTAAAACGCCTAACTCTGCCGCTGCAACACCACAGCCGCGGTCATTGTGCGTGTGTAATGACACAGTCACATGTTCACGATGATTCATGTGTTCCAACATCCACTCGACACTATCGGCAAAGACATTGGGCATGCTGACTTCCACTGTGGCAGGCAGGTTGATAATCACTGGCTGACCATTTTGTGGCTGCCATACCTCAATGACGGCATTAACCACTTCGGCAGCCACTTCCAGCTCAGTGCCGGTGAAGCTTTCAGGGGAGTATTGAAACGTCCATTGGGTTTCTGGGTGTTGAGCAGCATGCTCGGCAACACAACGTGCGCCATTAACAGCAATTGTTTTAACGCCAGCAACATCTGTGCGAAACACCTGCTCGCGCTGGGTGCGTGAGGTTGAGTTATAGACATGCACAATGGCTTGTTTGGCGCCCTGTAATGACTCATAAGTACGTGTTATTAACTCAGGGCGTGCTTGTGTTAACACTTGGATGGTGACGTCGTCTGGAATTAAGTTGCGCTCAATAAGCTGACGAACAAAGTCAAAGTCTGGTTGTGATGCAGCAGGAAATCCGACTTCAATTTCCTTAAAACCAATTTTTACCAGCAAGGCAAACAGACGTGTTTTTTGCTCTACCGTCATGGGTTTGACCAGTGCTTGATTGCCATCACGTAAATCCACTGCGCACCAGCGAGGTGCGGTCTCAATTTGGCGATTAGGCCATTGGCGTTGTGGCCGTTGAATGGTCGGGCTAGGGCGATATTTGCGGTGGTCAAAAGTCATGATGGTACTCCAATACAGATGTTGCCAGTGTAGTTGGAGGATGGCGCAATGAGCTTGCAAATATTGGCTAATATTCAGATATTATGGTTATATATTGCTTATATTTAGTAATTAATGGATTTTTATTGTGAAATTAGATAAGTACGATAGGCATATCTTGCAGTGCCTGCAACAAGACGCAGGGCTTTCTAATCTGCAATTGGCAGAGCTGGTGGGTTTATCACCATCGCCTTGTTTGCGACGAGTGCAAAAGCTAGAAGAGTCTGGTGTTATCCAGCAGCGTGTGACGCTGCTAAACAGTAAAGCCTTAGGTCTAGGTTTAACAGTGATGATTCAGATCAGTATGGATAGGCATACACCCGAGCGTTTTGAGAATTTTGAGGCCCATATCAAGGCATATGATGAGGTCCAGCAGTGTTATTTAATTACGGGCCAAAGTGCAGACTATTTGTTGAAAGTGGTGGTGCCCGACATGGACCACTATCAATCATTTCTGCTGGATAAGCTGACCCGCATAGACGGTGTGACTGGTGTTCACTCCAGTTTTGTGATGCGTAAAGTGGTTGATAGCTCGGCCTTGCCGCTTGGTTACCTCTAGACCTTAGTCGTACGCTTTTTAGCGAGTTGCTATGTTAGTTTTAAGCTGCAGGCTATTTAGACGCTGACTATTTAGAGGCTGACGTGGCGCGAATAAATCATAACGTGGTTGATAAAGTCGCATCGGACGTGCAAAGCGTGCAGGCCATCATGGAATTCCTTAGTGGCTTTCCACCATTTGATGCTTTATTGCCAAATGACTTGAAGTTTCTCGTGTCGAAGTTACGCCTGCGTTATTACGCCATGGGTGAGGTGGTGGTGAGCCCCGACAGTGGCCCAGTTACCGATTTTTTTATAGTGAAACAAGGCCAAATTCACGGCGAACGACAGGGCAAAACCGATATTGAGGTTACCTTTGATATTGGCGTCGGTGAATGCTTTCCGATTGCTGCATTAATGGGCCAACGAGCAACACGTACGCTGCATCGAGCCAGTACAGATTGTTTTTGTTATGTCCTTAACCATGAAGACTTTGCTCAACTATTAACACGCTCTGATGTTTTTCGTGACTTTGCTGTTCGTGGTGTCAGCATCTTGCTTGAGCGTGTCAGCAAACAAATGCAGGGGCAGGTTAGTCATCATGTCAATTCCAACCATTCGCTTGATACGCCATTAGCCAAGCTCATTAACCGTGAACCTGTAACCTGTGATAGCCACACTTCGGTGCAGCAGGCGGTGCAGCGCATGCACCAAGAAAATATCAGTAGTGTGGTGATTGTGGATGTGAGTCAGCGGCCTGTTGGTATTTTTACCTTACGCGACTTGCGTCGTGCTGTGGCTTCCGGACAGTTAAATACAGCGGATGATTTAGCACTATGGATGACGGCCAACCCGATGGCCTTAAATCACAATGCCACCGCATTTGATGCTTTATTAATTATGACCGAACGACATATCGCTCATTTATTAGTTGTGCAACAGGGTCGTTTGTTAGGTGTGCTTGCTGAACGTGATTTATTTGCATTGCAACGTATTAATCTGGTTGATTTGGCTCGTCGTATACGTCGTGCCCATAATCTAGATGCTTTAAAACAGACCTTGTTGGACTTGTCGGAGCTAATTTCCGCCATGTTGTCGCATGGCGCGTCTGCCACACAAGTAACTACGCTCATCACACAAATGAATGATCATGTGTTATGTCGTGTGTTGGAGCTGCAGCTTGCCAAGTTTGATTTGGCGGATATCAATTTTAGTTGGATTTGTTTTGGCAGCGAAGGGCGGCGTGAGCAAACCTTATTAACTGACCAAGACAATGGCATTGTGTTTGAGGCTGACAATAACGAACAAAGTGAAGGCTATCGTCAACGCTTATTACCATTTGCTTATGCCGTGAACAAAGACCTAGACCATTTAGGTTTTACCTGGTGCAAAGGTAATGTCATGGCCAGTAATCCAGACCTGTGCCGTTCAGTGGACGAATGGCAGCAATATTTTGATCAAATAATAAGGGTGGCAACGCCAGAGAATTTATTGGCAGCTAGCATTTATTTTGATGCGCGCATTGTCTGGGGTAACAGCGCTGCATTAGACGGTGTGATGACGCAGCTGTTTCGTCATGCCGGCCATAACACTATTTTTCAATTTCATTTGGCCTCGGCCGCACTTAATCAACGACCGCCATTAGGACGTTTTCGTGACTTTGTTTTGCAGCACAAAGCTGGGCAGGAAAAAGGTTTGGACTTGAAAGTGCAGGGCCTAACCCCCTTTGTTGATGCCGCGCGATTATTAGCGTTGGTGCATGGCGTAGCACACACCAATACCGTCGATCGTTTACAGCAATTAGTTGATGATGGTGTGGTTGAGGCAAGCGATGGTGCTGCGTATATCGAGGCCTATGGTTATATCCAGTTGCTACGTTTGCAGCAGCATCAAGCACAAGCTAATGCAGGATGCGCGCGCGTTAATGTGATTAATCCAGACCAGTTAAACCCGCTCGATCGTCGTATTCTGCGCGAGTCATTACGTCAGGCCAAGCGCCTACAGGCCAGTATTGGTCAGCGATTTATGCCATGAAATGGTTTGCCAAGCGCTCAGTAACTGCTGACCTGCCTTTGGCGGATTTAACGGCAGTTGTTTTGGACTTGGAAACGACTGGCCTAAAGTCTCAGCAAGACCATATTTTGGCGATCGCTGCTTATCAAATCCATGGCCGTGAAATAAACGTGTCTGCTGGTTTTGAAGCAAGCTTATATGTGTCTACACACAAGCCATCTGAAGCCACACTGGTGCATGGTATTACTGCTACCGAGGTTGGCTTTGGCGAGGAACCTAGGCAAGCGTTAATACGTTTTCAAGCATTCATTGAAGGCCTACCAATCTTTGCTTTTCACGCGCCATTTGACCAGGCGTTTTTGCTACGGGCTTATAAGCAGACATTGCGCCATACGCTAAGCAATGTCTTTATTGATGTGGCTGAGTTAGCGGGGATGTTATGCCCTGATTTAATCAAACGCCCCAGTCTGGATGACTGCATCAGCTATTTTGGGCTCAGAATTGTTGGGCGCCATCAAGCGTATGCAGATGCTTGGGTGACAGCAGAGCTGGTATTGATTTTGTTGACCAAGGCACAGCAGCAGGGCATCCATACATTGCTGCAGCTCACAACGAGACTGCAGCAATGGCAAGCTTTACAGGCTATGCACGGGCATTAGCGGGTAGCGGGTATACGTCGTGCCCAAGCAATTACTGCAAAGCCAACTAAGTACATCAGAATGCCATATACCGCGGATGGCACAGCCATTTCCGTATTCGACAAAATAGTCATGGCAATCAGCATGCCGAGTGTGCCGTTTTTGATACCTAACTCAACCGAGATGGTGATGGCATCACGATCACTGATGCGGAAAATACGGCCGCTGAGCATGCCTAAAATAATGCCGCCAACATTAAGCGCTAAACAGGCAGGGCCCGAGTTAGCTAGCAAGCTTCCCAGCTGATCAGCATTGCTAATGCAAATGCTGATGATGAGTGCTAACAGCACCACTGCGCCAAATGCGCCCACGAGCTTATCGGCTTTAATGGCCAGCTCTGGTTTCCAGCGTCTGAACAACATGCCGATGGTGACGGGAATTAAAATCAATACCATTAACATCAGTACGGTTCTGACAACGGGCAAATGAACACTTGTGGCTTCATCAACATACAAGTCGAGGGCGATGTTGACGGCAATCGGTAGCGTAATAATGGTGGCTAGACTACAAATGACGGTCAACATAATCGACAAGGCAACATTGCCACGTGCCATGAATGCGACGAGGTTTGAGGTGGTGCCGCCAGGGCAGGCAGCAATAATAATTAGGCCAACGGCGAGTGCTGAGGGAATGTCTAAAAGATATACCAGCGCAAACCCCATCAAAGGCATACCAATAATTTGCACAATGGAGCCCAAAATTAAGCTACGTGGGCGCTTAGCTTCATGCTGAAATTCGGCGGGGGTAAGGGTTAGTCCCATACCAATCATGATGATGAATAATGCAATCGGTAAGCCAACAGCAATCAGCGGTGTTTGTTCCATTATTGGAGTCTCTATTTTTGTTGTGTGACTAGTGTAACGGGTTTTTTGCATGAATCCAGTTGACAGCAATAAGCGCGCTCAATAAACTGCGCGCCTCGGTCACGACGACTGATTGTCCCCATCGTCTAGAGGCCTAGGACATCGCCCTTTCACGGCGGTAACCGGGGTTCGAATCCCCGTGGGGACGCCAATTCTGAAAAAACCCGCACTTGTTGCGGGTTTTTTTATGCCTTTATTTTTTCGCGTTAACAAACTCAACACATCATTACAAAAGCGCGACGGAATTTAGTGCTGACCATTGTCATTATTTTCGCGGAAATAATTATTGCGTGAGGTAGGGATGCTGGGTTTAGTCATTAATGTCGGAGTGGCAATACTGCTCTACATCATGGCCATTGTATTGTTATTGAGTGGAGAGTACGTGTGGGTGGATGTCACCGTATTTGAAGGCTTGTCACTGTACCTGTTAGCGGCTGCCTTGTTGTCGATGGGTATATTGGCGCTAATGATGGCGAACGCATGGTATCAGTCCACCCAAATCATGGGCTCTATTCATGATGCCGCTGAGAGCACCGGCAGCTTGCTGCGTCGATATTGGCCGCTAACAGTGTTGTCTGTTGCTTTAATGATGGCTGCATTTTCCTCAGCGCAAAAACTCATGCAATACGAAACGGTGACTTACAGCTACTACACACAGCCTAGCGCTCATCTGGCGTATTTGGGTCGCGATAAACAAACTTGGGCATCTCCCAGCCAAAATGAATCGCGCAAAGACGAAATAAAAAGCCACCGACTAAACAACTAACAATGGCGGTGTCAGCATGCACATTAAGTGTCAGCAAGCTGACATAGGCAACACCGGTTAATAGTGACACCACGGCGTAGAGTTCTTTGCGAAATACTAAGGGAATTTCATTACATAACACGTCTCTCAGTACGCCGCCGAAGACACCGGTAATCATGCCGCTGATAACAGCAATACTAAAGCTTTGGTTCATTTCTAGCGCAATGGCACAGCCAATAAGTGTGAATGCCACAAGGCCTAGGGCATCAAGCACTAAAAACGGCTTGCGCAAATAATGCATGATGGGTGCCAAAAGAATGGTGAGCAGTGCAGCGGTGACGGTATAGGCCAAGTATTTTGGGTGCTCTACCCAGCTTAACGGGTAGTGACCAAGAACAACGTCACGAATGGTGCCACCACCAAGTGCGGTAACGCAGGCAATGATGATGACGCCAAATAAATCCATTTGACGTCGGCCAGCCGCCAGTGCGCCGGTCATAGCTTCAGCAGTAATGGCGATGACGTAAATGATAGAAAGCAGCATAACAATGACCTTAAAGCGCGGGTAATGATGGTGACTAGTAAACAATAGGCTATGATGCCGAAAAATGATCTGATCTGAGATGAATGTATGTCCGAATTAATAAAAATAATGCATGTTGAAGATGACCCGTCGATTCAGATGGTCACCAAAGTAGCGTTACAGTCAATTGGTAAGCTTGAGGTGCATACCTGCTCTGGCGGTCAAGAGGCACTAGATTCAGTGTCATCGGTTAATCCGGATCTGATTTTATTGGATGTGATGATGCCTGGCATGGACGGCCCAACCACACTGCAGCACTTAAAAAGTCTGATTGATATTACGGTTACACCGGTGGTGTTTTTAACCGCCAAAGTGCAGCCGCAGGAATTAAAACGCTATCGTGAGTTGGGGGCAATAGGAGTAATTATTAAGCCATTTGATCCTATGCAGTTAGCGAATCAAGTAAAAGCACTGTGGACTGAGCACAAACAAGCTTGACTGAGGAGTCAGTTAAGACATAACGTCGTTTTCTTTTTTTAGGGAACTTGGTTATGTCTTACCGGAGTGCGTTTCGTCAGGATTTATTTGCTGGTCAAACCATCATTGTGACAGGTGGTGGTTCAGGCATTGGCCGCTGTACAGCGCATGAGTTAGCCGCTTTGGGTGCGCATGTGGTGTTAGTGGGCCGTAAAATTGAAAAGCTAGAAGCAACTCAGGCTGAAATCATCGCCGATGGTGGTAGTGCTTCATT
>CAYYWS010000003.1:8745-27723 GCA_964473955.1 uncultured Paraperlucidibaca sp.
TGGGCTAGTTCCGGTGTGCGTGTGAATGCCGTTGCGCCTGGCTTTATTGCCTCTAGTGGTATGGATAATTACGACCCAGCTGTGGCCAAAGAATGGTTTAAAACCATGAATGATGGCATTCCAGCCGCACGCATGGGGGATGAAGATGAAGTGAGCTCGGCCATTGTGTTCTTGCTGTCACCGGCAGCAACCTATGTTACTGGCGACTGTATTCGAGTGGATGGTGGCTCGGCTTTGAATACCAAGCTGTTTCCATTACAAAAACATGATCGCATGCCAGCACAGCAGGCATTTCATCGTGCTGTTAAGCCTAAAATTCTTTCGGCGCAATAGCACGCGTTTCGCCGATTGCCCAAGACTGGAAGGCCTCTTCAGAGATACCTCTGCTTTCCAGCGCTTGGGCAAGGTCTTTTGGCGGTTGCTGAATTGGTTCACCCGATAGAATAAACGTGCCCCAATGCATCGGTAAGCTAACTTGTGCACCTAGATCGATGTGCATTTGCACCGCATCGTCGGGGTTAACATGCTGCGCTTTTAGGTAGTCGCGCGGTTCGTAGGCACCAATCGGTAAAATAGCCAAGGCAAACGGGCCAAGGCGTCGACCAATCTCTTGAAAAACAGGCGCATAGCCTGTGTCACCAGCAAAAAATATCGACTGATCGGCATGCGAGACCACAAACCCTCCCCATAGACTTCGGTCTTTGTCGCTGGGTATGAATTGACGAATGCTCCAGTGTCGGGCTGGCGTCAGCGTAATGGTCAATGGCTTTGCATGCGCTATTTCTAGCGATTGCCACCAATCCAGCTCCTTAACAGAGCGAAGGCCCGCGCGCTTTAATCGTGCAGCATCCCCCAATGGCACAACCACTAGCGGTGGAGTTGATTGGTTTTTGTCGATTGCTTTTAGGGTGCCTAGGTCCATGTGATCATAGTGATTGTGTGAAATTACGATCACATCAATATGGGGAAGTTCTGCAACAGCAATAGGTGCTTCAGTTTGTCGTTTAGGGCCCAGCCATGAAATGGGTGATGCACGAGAGGTCAGAATGGGGTCGGTTAATACATTGATGCCATGACTTTGAATAAGCACAGTGGCATGACCTAGCCATGTGGCTTGCAGGGCATGTAGGGGTTGGTTAATTGCACCATGATTGACTAGCTGCCATGGTACTTCGTTAGGTTCGTGTGTTGTTTTTGGGGTCGTTAAGCGTTGCCAATAGAAGCCAAGTAAGTCGCGGCGAGTGGGCAAGCTGAACGCTTCTGTATTCTGAAAACCAGTAGGTGTGTGGTGCGCTTTACTGGCGTCGTAATACGGGTTTTTGAAACTGCAAGCGCTGACTAAGCAGGCCGTCACTACGTAATAAATCAGGCGCAATGGTTTACCTCTAGCGCCAATAGCTGACGTTTTAGTTCAAGGCCTCCACCGTATCCATGAAGCTTGCCAGTGCTGGCAATGACACGGTGGCAAGCTGCAATGATAGGAAAGGGGTTGGCGCCATTCGCTGCACCTACGGCACGTACTGCGCGTGGTCGATGAATTATCTGAGCTAAGGCACCATAACTACAGGTCTGGCCATAAGGAAGGTGTATTAATGCTTGCCAAACTGACTGTTGAAAGGGGGTTCCTTGCCACAAACAGGGCAAATCAAACTTTTCTAAATCAAATTGTTGTCGCTTACCGACAAAGTATTCGCTCAGTTGCTCAACGACGTTGGGCAGCATCTTTGGCTGTTCGATACTATCTGGCGTAGGTGGTTGCTGTGCCTGCAATGGCAGCTCTAAACGCAGAAAGAAGTGCTCGTTGGCGACTAATCTGAGTGTGCCGAAAGGGCTTTGCCAGTATCGAAAATGCTGTGCCATTTTGCCTGCTGCCAGTTACACAAAGTTCAATTATCATATGCACAATAACAACAATAGGCGATATAACAATGGTGCAAGAGCAAGGCTTTACCCCTCATGGACGTAATTTTTTCAAGGCTATGCTCATTGAGTTCGGCTTATATGCGCTGGCCGTACTCATTGCAGTTAGCCAAGGAGTGGCTTTATATAAGGCAATTATGGTCTGCATCGCCGTTTTTGCACTCCTACGATTTTTAATGGTGCTGGGCAACGTCATTCCTACTGAAAAAGCAAAGTCACCTAGAACTCCTTCGCAGCAGGTTTCTGCTATCACTTATGTATTGATGATTTGGCGAGAGTGGGTGGCCGCATTAAAAACGTATCCCTTTCTGTTTGCATTTGAACCTTGGCTGATGCCTAACAATCCCGTTAACGGTGCACCTCATCGGGGGCTGCCAATTGTTTTAGTGCCAGGATTTTTTACTAATCGTGGTTATTTGTGGGCTTGGCGCCGCCATCTTAAAAGTCACGGTTATGGTCAGGTGTATGCCGTTAGCCCACAGCCCGTATTTGAAAGCATTGAACGTAATGCCGAACATGTCGCTAGATTTGTGCAGGAGGTGTTGCAAGACACGGGTGCCGAGCGAGTAGTGATCATGGGGCATAGTATGGGTGGTCAGGTCATTCGTTTGTATTTACATCGATTTGGCGGGCTGCAGCATGTGGCCTTGGCGATTGCCGTTGGTGCGCCTTTCCGAGGCACCGTGCTGGCTGCAGGTAAAGAAAATATGGGGCCAATTGTTGCTCAGCTTACTCCCTCAAATGCATGGGCTGAGGCGTTTACGGCAGAAGCTGAGGCCGCACCTTGCCCGATTCCGTTTGTGAATATTTGGTCGCCGCACGACACTATTGTTGCGCCGCAGCATAATAGTGTGGTGGCTGATTCTTATGGCCGAAACATTGAGTTGCCGGGTATTGGGCATATGGAAATGGTCACCTCACTGCCAGTGATGCAGCATTTAGTTGCTGAATTGGATGCGTTTTACACAGATAAGGCATAGGCAGCGGGAGTCGAATTCTCTATACTCCCGCCACGCCTTAAAGCGTGTTTATGGTGACCCTGCTGGTCTCCTCGCAATGCAAAACAGTTAACCCCGCCAGATCCGGAAGGAAGCAACGGTCGCTGTGGCGTGTGTGCCGGGGTCGGGCTTGCAGGGTTGCCACCCTCATTAACGCCAAACGAGCAACGACATGACTACAGCCGTTGTAATCGGTGGTGGCCCTGCAGGCTTAATGGCTGCCGAACAGTTATTACAAGCCGGTATTTCAGTCGATTTATATGACGCCATGCCCTCACTGGGACGAAAGTTTCTGCTGGCAGGTATTGGTGGTTTAAATATTACCCATGCTGAAGATTGGTCCTCGTTTTTAAGTCGTTATCCTCACGCACCTAACCAGCTGATCTCGGCACTTAATCAATTTAGCTCAGCACAGTTTGTGGATTGGGTGCATGCCTTAGGCGTTGAAACCTTTATTGGTAGTTCAGGCCGTGTTTTCCCAAGGGAGATGAAAGCTGCACCCTTGTTGCGGCGTTGGTTGCAGCGCTCACGTGATTTAGGCTTGCGCACGCATGTGCGGCACCGGTTAACGGCTTGGCAGGCCATGGCCGATGGCGAGTTTGTCTTAACATTTGAGTCTCCCGAGGGTGTCATAACACAACGTGCACAGTGTGTGGTGATGGCACTTGGTGGTGCTAGTTGGGCAAAACTAGGTTCGGATGGCCGTTGGCTAGCGGGTTATGAACAGGCAGGCATTCGTTGCCAACCTTTGCTGGCCAGTAATTGTGGTTTTGAGGTGGCCTGGTCAGACTTCATGCAGACGCATGCGGGTGCTCCTTTAAAAAATATATCCTTTCAGTTGCCGTGGTTAAAGAGTGATGCCAGGTTGGGTGAGGCGGTACTGACCCAGCATGGTCTCGAAGGTAGTTTGGTCTATGCTTTATCCGCAGCAATTCGGCAGCAGCTGCAGAATCAAGCTCAGGCCACTATTTTGTTGGATCTTTGCCCAGCTACATCAGCAGAAGCGGTGCTGAGGGCACTTACAAAACCAGCAAAAGGCAAAACCATGAGCCAGCGGCTACGTACTTTAGGTTTAGATGCTGCAAAAGTTGCGCTGGTTCATGAAGCTGTCAAACACTCAGCACAAACTCAGCAAGTGAGCTATGCTGAGCTGGTAAAAGCACTGCCAGTGACACTGCTTGCAGCTCGTCCAATTGATGAGGCAATCAGTTGCGCAGGTGGAGTAGACTTTTCAGAGATAACCGCGCAATTTATGGTGCAGCGCTATCCAGGACTATTTTGTGCTGGTGAAATGCTGGACTGGGATGCACCGACAGGTGGTTACTTATTAACTGCCTGCATGGCGACAGGCCGTTTAGCAGGTATAGCGGCTGCTGAATTTTGTATAACAAACCAAGGAGTGAATCATGATTGATAAAGACTTAATGCAACAGAAGCTGCAAGCTCAGATCAATGAATGGAAAGCGCAAGCAGAGTTATTAAAAGCCAAAGCTGAAAGCGCCAGTGTTGATGCCAAAGCTGAAGCACATCAGCAGCTTGAAAAGCTAAAAACATTACAAGCTGAAGCACAAGCTAAGTTTGACGAGCTGAAATCAGCTGGTGAAGAAAAATTTAGTGAAGTAAAAGCTAAAGTTGAAGTTTTAGTGGAAGAAGCCGGCTCTGCGTTGAAGTCTTTGACTGATCGCTTAAAGTAATCCGGTTGAAATAAAAAAGCGGTGCATCTATGGTGCGCCGCTTTTTTTCTTGGGTCAGCGTCAGGCATCCGTTAGCATAAGCCATGCTAAAACGTCATCGGTGGGGAAAGGCATGAGTTACCAAGTCTTAGCGCGTAAATATCGACCACGGCGCTTCCAAGAGCTTGTCGGTCAGGATGTCGTCGCACGCGCACTGACTCATGCGCTAGAACAAAATCGTTTGCATCACGCCTATTTATTTACTGGCACACGCGGTGTTGGTAAGACCACAATTGCGCGCATTTTGGCGCGCTGCTTAAACTGCGAAACCGGAATCACCGCCAATCCTTGCGGTATTTGCTCAACCTGTCGTGATATCGATGAAGGGCGTTTTGTTGATTTAATTGAGGTTGATGCGGCGTCACGAACCAAAGTGGAAGACACTCGTGAGCTGTTAGAGAACGTGCAGTATGCACCGACTAGCGGGCGCTATAAGGTCTATCTTATTGACGAAGTGCATATGCTGTCTGGGCATTCATTTAATGCCTTGCTGAAAACATTGGAAGAGCCGCCTCCGCATGTGAAATTCATTTTGGCAACAACAGACCCGCAAAAGCTGCCAATCACTATCTTGTCGCGTTGTTTGCAGTTTGCTTTAAAGCCCATGACGCCTGAACGTATCGTGCAACATTTGCAGACTGTGTTACCGGCAGAAAATGTTGGCTTTGACGAAGCTGCTTTATGGCTGTTAGCGCGTGCGGCACAAGGTTCTATGCGTGACGCGCTGTCGTTAACCGATCAGGCGGTGGCTTTTGGTCATGGCCGCTTAGGTGAGGCAGATGTTCGTAGTTTGCTGGGCAGCATTGATCGCGACCTAGTTTTTCGTGTGCTGGAAGCCGTCCAAGCCAAGGATGCTGCTGCCTTAATGCAGCTAATTGCTGGTATGGCAGAACAAAGTATTGATTTCTCAGGTGCAGTATCGGAAGTGATTAGTGTGCTGCACCGATTGGCGGTGGCGCAGGCAGTTCCTGATGCGATTGATAATGCCGAAGGTGATCGTGATCGTTTGTTGCAACTAGCGCAGCTGATGTCGCCTGAAGATGTGCAATTGTTTTACCAAATGGCGCTGCATGGTCGGCGCGATTTGCCGTTAGCAGTAGATGCTCGTGCTGGTTTTGAGATGACCTTGCTGCGAATGATGTTATTTCGTCCTTTAGCAACTAGCGATGTGGTGAATACAACGGTTGCACCGGTGCTAGCCGAGCCAGGAGTTAATGCCCCTGAAAAAAAGTCATTAACGTCAGTGGCTCCAACACCACCACCAACACCAACGGTAGCGCTGAGGCCTGAACCGCAGGTTGAGGTAACACCAGAGCCTACACTTGCGCCAGAGCCCCAGCCAACGAGCGATTGGACACCAGTTTCTTGGGCGGACTGGGTTGACTCATCTGGATTAACCGGCGGTGCATTAAATTTGGCACGACATGCGTTAATGCAAGTCGGTGAGCAAGGGCAGTGGCAGCTGTGTTTATCACCAAAACATCAAATGTTAGCCGCGGGGCAGGCATTAACGCAGTTGCAAACCCAGTTTCAGGCACAATATCCTCAGCACCGTTTTGACTTGGTTATGCAGGAGCCAAATGGCGAGACGCCAGCCAGTCGTCGTCAGCGCCTGCGTGAAGAGCGTTTAGCACAGGCAGAAACAGCCGTGTTAGCAGACCCGGTGGTGAAGGCGGTGATGACCACATTTAACGCACAAATTGTGCCTGATTCGTTAGTAATGAATGATTAATTGATTTAAGTATAGAGAGTAAGATTATGAATATGCAGCAATTAATGCAGCAAGCTCAGCGCATGCAAGAGCAAATGCAAAAGAATATGGAAAAGGCTCAAGCCGAGTTGGCGCAAGCTGAAATTATCGGCGAGTCGGGCGCGGGCTTAGTGAAAGTAACGCTGAACGGTAAGTATGATGTGAAGCGCGTTAACATTGATCAAAGCCTGTTGTCAGAAGATAAAGAAATTCTGGAAGACTTAATTGCGGCTGCTATGAATGATGCCGTTCGTAAAGTTGAAGTAGCCAGTAAAGATGCCATGGGCTCTGCCGCTAGCGGCTTAGGTCTGCCGCCCGGCTTTAAAATGCCGTTCTAATTGAGGTTATAGTGTGAGCCTGCTGAGTCCGATGGTTGCTGAGTTAATGGAGTCACTACGGCTATTGCCGGGAGTGGGGCCTAAATCTGCCCAGCGTATGGCCTTACAGCTGATCGAGCGTCAACGCTCCGGCGGTTTGCGGTTAGCCAGAGCGCTGGAGCAGGCCTTAAATCATGTAGATCATTGCCAACAGTGTAGATTCCTGACTGAGCAACCGGTGTGCAAGCTTTGCTTAGATCCCAGTCGTGATGACAGCCTGTTGTGTGTGGTCGAAAGCCCGATGGATGTTTTAGCCCTTGAGCAAAGTGGTAGCTATAAAGGCCGATATTTTGTCTTGCTTGGCAAGCTCTCGCCATTGGATGGTATTGGCCCCGATGAGCTGGGCTTACCCATCCTGATTAATCGCTTACGACAAAATCCAACAATTCGTGAGCTGATTATCGCTACTAATCCAACAGCAGAAGGCGAGGCGACGGCGCACTACCTGCGTGAAGCCACACGTGATTTGCCACTATCCGTTACTCGCATTGCTCATGGTGTGCCCATCGGTGGTGAGCTTGAGTATGTTGATGGCAATACCCTGACACATGCTTTGAGTGGTCGACGATCCATCGGATAATTCCGTTGTTTCACCTTGAGTCTTACTGAGCTTACTGATAGAACTCTCCGGTCACGCTGTATTTCCCTTCAGCGTTTTTTGGAGTGTTTTTATGAGTTTGTTTACGTCGTATTTTAATGAAACCCACGAGCAAGTTCGTCTAACCGCACGTCAGTTTAATGAGCGTGAAATTGCGCCGTTTATTAATGACTGGGAAGAAGCAGGCACGTTTCCTCGCGAATTGTATTTAAAGGCTGGTGCCGCAGGGTTGTTGGGCATTGGTTACCCCGAGGCGCTTGGTGGTTCGGGTGAAGATGTATTTATGAAAATTGCGGCCACCGAGGAGCTGATGCGATCAGGCTCGGGTGGTTTGGCAGCCAGTTTGGGCTCGTTAGATATTGCGCTGCCGCCGATTGTGAAATGGGGCAGTGATGCCATGAAACAAGCCATTGTGCCGCCTGTGCTGCGTGGCGAAAAAATTGCTGCCTTGGCCATCACTGAGCCATCCGGTGGTTCTGATGTGGCGGGCTTAAAAACCCGTGCTGAAGTGCATGATGATCATTACCTTGTTAGTGGCAGCAAAATCTTTATTACCTCTGGTATTCGTGCCGACTACTACGTTACTGCCGTTCGCACTGGCGGTGAAGGTTATGCCGGTATTAGTTTGCTGTTAATTGAGCGTGATCGTGAGGGCGTATCAACCGGCAAACCACTGCGTAAAATGGGCTGGTGGGCATCTGACACCGCTGAAATATTCTTTGATAACGTTAAAGTGCCAAAAGAAAACTTAATTGGCTCAGAAAATGCCGGCTTTTTGCTGATCATGAGTAACTTCCAGATGGAGCGCTTAAATCTGGCAGTAATGGCGAATATGACCGCACAACTGGCGCTGGAAGAAAGCTTACGTTGGGCCAGAGAGCGTGTAGCGTTTGGTCGTAAGTTAGGTCAAATGCAGGTAATTCGTCATAAATTGGCCGATATGGCGACACGTTTAGAAGCAAGTCGTGAGTTTACTTATCGTATTGGCGCTCGTATTGCCGAAGGCATTCCCTCAGTGAAAGAAGTGTCTATGGCAAAAAACTTTGCGACTCAAACCAGTGACTTTGTGACACATGAAGCGGTGCAAATTTTTGGTGGCATGGGCTTTATGCGTGAATCCCTAGTGGAAAGGTTATATCGAGATAACCGGATTCTTTCCATTGGTGGTGGCACCTATGAGATCATGAACGAAGTGATCGCCAAACAACTGGAACTCTAGTGCCATTAACTTGTTATGTCCGTCAGATAGAGGCTCTTAAGGAGTCTCTATCTGCATTTAAGCAGCAACCTTTTCTTGCCTTAGATACTGAATTTATTCGGATCAATACGTTTTATCCTATTTTTGGTCTTTTGCAGATCGGCAATGGTGAGGGCGAGTGGTTAATCGACCCCTTGGCCGTGACGGATTTGTCGCCATTGCGTGAGCTGCTTGGTCCTGCTGGCCCGATCAAAGTCATGCATGCCTGTTCGGAAGATCTTGAAGTGCTGAATCCTTTGTTACCAGAGGGTTTGGGCGAAGTGCATGACACCCAAATTGCGATGGCATTTTTAGGGCTGGGTATGCAAATCGGTTATCAACGCGCCTTACAAGATATTTTGCAGATTGAAATTCCTAAGGACGCCTCGCGTTCAGACTGGCTGCAGCGGCCATTGAGCGATCATCAGCTGCAATATGCCGCACTGGATGTGCGTCACTTGCCGCAGTTGTACCAGACTCTTCGTGAGCGTTTGCAGCAGAAAAATGTGTGGGAATACTTCCGTCAGGAATGTGCAGAGGTCTGTCGTTTGAGCGCCCCGATTAATCCCGATCGCGCTTGGTTAGAGCACGGCAATGCCTGGCGCTTAGGGCCTCGTAATCGTGCCACTTTGCAGTTATTAATGGCATGGCGCGAGCGTGAGGCGGTGCAGCGTAATGTGCCGAGAGGGCATTTGTTAAAACCGACAACACTGTTTGATCTGGCCTATCGAATGCCGGTGCATAGTCATGAGTTAATGACGATGACCGATATCAACCCACGTGTAGCAAGACAAGAAGCCGATAGCATTCTGGCGATTATTGAGCAAGCCAGAGCGTTAGCATTGTCTGACTGCCCTGCGCCAGTGGCGCCTCCGTTGCCGCGAGAAATTTCGCGTGTGTTTGATCAATTAAAGCGTGCCATTGTGCCTGTGGCAGAGCAGTTGCAACTGCCAGGTGATGTGCTTTGGCGCAAACGATTGGCAGAAAAAGTGGTGCTGGCGGCGGTTGACGGCAATATTGATGCTGGTATTACACAAATTAACGGGTGGCGAGCACCTGCTTTGCAGCCGGTAATTGCCGAAGCACTGCATCAACATGAAGATTTTATTCAAGCTTGCCGAGCGGCCAGGCGACAACTTGGCACTGAACCAACTACTATTTAACTTGTTGGCTTGGACATTGAGAAACCGTATGTCACGTGTGTTTTGCAGTATTTATGAAAGTAGCAGCAAACAGGAAATGTACCTGTATGTGCTAAAACAAGATGGTTTTAAGCGAGTGCCTGAGCCATTACTTGAATTGATGGGTAAAAAGCCGCGTTTTGTCACTGATTTGGTGTTATCGCCGGAGCGTAAATTGGCGCGGGCTAATGTCGTGGACGTGATTGAAAAGATCAGTGCTGATGGGTTTTATTTGCAAATGCCGCCACCACCAGAGCCCGGTTTGTTGCATGCAGCTGATGCACCAGCATGGCGCCGTCAAGGACGAAACAAAGATAGTGAGAGTTTGACATGAGTACTATTTTTCCGTGGTCGGTTGTATTGGCATGGGTACTTTATGTACTGGCTGTTTGGGCTATTTATGGTTTAGCGATTAAGCCGTGGACACAATCAGTGTCGCTGTTGTGGCGCTCCACCCTTCGAGTGGTGCTGGTGGTGTTGTTATTAGCGCCTACGTTATCTACGCATAATGATCAGTTAGGTGTTTCGCCTGCTTTGTTTGTATTTGCACAAGGTGTCTGGGGTGGCTCTGCATTGGTCATGATCAAGGGTTTGTTAGCTTGGTTATTGTTTGGCGCCGCAACACTATCAATTATGGGCTGGCTGGGTAGTGATGAATCGCAGGCCAGCGTGAGTCGTGGCAGTGAAACGAATCGTGTAGAGCCTAAGCTTTAGTTAGCCAAAGCCCATGTTTTGTCAGACTGACAATGCGGCTTGCACGTTATAGTCTTTGGTTAATTGTTTATAAATACATAATGTATTGTATTGAGGAATATCATGGCTTTTATCGGAACCGACCGTTATATCACCACCCCTGAACTGTCGCTGGCAGTGAACGCCGCTGTCACGTTGCAAAAACCATTGTTAATCAAGGGTGAGCCAGGCACTGGTAAAACGCTATTAGCTGAGCAAGTTTCGGAGGCATTTGGTACCCGTCTCATTCAGTGGCACATCAAGTCCACCACCAAAGCACAGCAAGGTCTTTATGAGTACGATGCGGTGTCACGTTTGCGTGACTCGCAATTGGGTACTGAACGTGTACATGACATTCGTAACTACATTAAAAAAGGTAAGTTGTGGGAGGCCTTTGAGGCCGATGAACGTGTTGTGCTGCTGATCGATGAAATCGATAAAGCCGACATTGAGTTTCCTAATGATTTGCTGACCGAGCTCGATAAAATGGAGTTCTTTGTTTACGAGACCGGTGAAACGATCAAAGCGAAACATCGTCCCATTGTGATCATTACCTCTAATAACGAAAAAGAGCTGCCAGACGCTTTCTTGCGTCGCTGCTTCTTCCATTACATTCAGTTCCCAGATGCTGAAACCATGAAACAAATCGTGGCTGTGCATCACCCAGACGTGAAAGCGCAGTTGCTGAAAGATGCCTTAGATATTTTCTTTGACCTGCGTAAAGTGCCGGGTTTAAAGAAAAAGCCCACCACCTCTGAGTTAATTGATTGGTTAAAGCTGATCTTGTCCGATGATATTCCGGAAGATGTGCTGCGTAATCGCGACACTCGCAAGGCGATTCCACCACTGTATGGTGCGCTGTTGAAAAATGAAGCAGACGTGGCCTTGTTGGAACGACTAGCCTTTATGAATCGTCGCGAGACCGCGCAGTAAGAGGGGCAGGCCCATGCTGGTACATTTTTACCAGACGCTACGCCAGTTTCAGGTGCCGACCAGCATTCGTGAGCTGATTGACCTGAATGCTGCGCTGAAAACTGGCTTGGTTTATGCCGACCAAGAAGCTTTTTATCAGCTGGCTAAGTTGGTGCTGGTCAAAGACGAACGTCATTATGACAAGTTTGATCGCGCGTTTAAGGCCTATTTTGACGGTCTTGAGGGCTTGTCCTTAGACGACTTTAGCAAGCAAATCCCAGATGACTGGTTGCGTAAAGAGCTTGAAAAGCAGCTATCGCCCGAAGAGCTGGCAGAGCTGCAGAAAGCTGGTTCATTGGAAGAGCTGCTGAAGAAGTTTTTAGAGCGCCTTAACGAGCAAGAGAAACGCCATCAGGGTGGCAATAAAATGATTGGCACCGGCGGCACGTCGCCCTTTGGTGCTTATGGTGCTAACCCAGAAGGTATTCGCATGGCGGGGCCTTCGCGTAATAAGAGTGCGGTGAAGGTCTGGGAAAAGCGTGAGTTTCGTAACCTCGATGACAATGTTGAGCTTGGTATTCGTAACATCAAGTTAGCTTTGCGTCGTCTGCGTCGCTTCGCTCGTCAAGGTGCTGAAGAAATTCTGGATATTGACGACACTATTCGTCATACCGCACACAATGCTGGCATGCTCGATATTAAGTTAGTGGCCGAGCGTAAAAATCGCGTCAAAGTGCTTTTGTTTTTTGATATTGGCGGCTCGATGGATCCCTATGTGCGCACGTGCGAAGAGTTATTTTCGGCGGCTAAAACCGAGTTTAAGCACTTAGAGTTTTTTTATTTTCACAACTTTATTTATGAGTCGGTATGGAAAAATAACTTCAGGCGCTGGAGTGAGCGAACCTCAATCTACGACATTATTCACAAGTATGGCTCTGACTACCGCGTGATCTTTGTGGGTGACGCCAGTATGTCGCCTTATGAGATTCAAGCCGTTGGTGGTTCAGTTGAGCATTTTAATGAAGAGCCAGGTGCTGTCTGGATGCAACGCCTGACACATCATTTCCAAAAAGTAGTGTGGTTAAATCCTGAGCCAGAAAAGCATTGGAAAATGACGCCTTCGACCGAAATGACACAGCAATTGCTGGATCAGCGTATGCATCCGCTGACGTTGAAGGGCATCGAAGACGCCATGAAGTATCTCAGTAAATAATTACAAAATGAGGGCACGAAAATGATGTTGCCAACCATGAAAACACTGTGTTTGCTGAGCATGTTGACGTTGTCTACATCGGTATTATCAGCAACAAATGGTAGGTTAGATCCTCCGCCAAATGCACCACGTGCGGTCAGCAGCCAAGTGGCGCCAGATCATCGTGCGTATATTGCCCCGTTTGTTGTACAAGGGGATGCCAAGTCTTTTTTTGCGCAATTAACAGCTGTGGTCGCTAAACAGCCGCGAGTCAACATCGTTAAGCAAACCGATCAGTATTTAAAGGTAGAATTCACCACAGCCATGCTGCGTTTTGTCGATGATGTCGAGTTTGTATTAGATGCAAATGCTGGCGTTGTTCATGTGCGTTCAGCGTCACGCATTGGTTATTACGACTTCAACACCAATCGTAATCGTATCGAGGCGATACGATTACAAATGGCTGTGCAGTAATCGAGTTAGTGTAGCTTAAGGTTGGGGCCAGACTTTTTGCTGAGCATGTCCTTAAAAAGCAACAGACCGGTTTTAAGTGGGCCATGTAGCGCGAGCTGATGCAGTCGGTAAAGTGACACATACATCAGACGCGCTAAGCGACCTTGAATGCCAATATTACCCATCATGATGCCCACTGCGCTTTTATGCAGCGATACCAGCGAACCCTTATCGTGGAAATTAAAATCACTGACTTTTTTGCCGTTTAGGTGGCGGGGTAGTGCCTTAATTAAATAAATGGCTTGTTGGTTGGCGGTTTGTGCACGTGGGGCCAATGGCCGATTCGCACCTTCGGGGGTACAAGAAGCACAATCACCAATGGCAAAAATCGAATCATCGAGGGTGGTTTGTAGCGTATTTTTAACCACCAACTGATTAATACGATTAGTTTCTAAACCAGCAAGATTGTGTAACTGATCGGCGGCTTTGACGCCTGCCGACCAGACTTTAAGCGAGGCAGGAATAAAAAGCCCACTAGCGGCTAACAAACCTGTTTCGGTAATGTCTGTGATTTTTTGGCGGGTATAAACCTTGATGCCTTGTGCCTCTAACTGCTGCTTAGCTGCGCGTGAAGTAGCTTCGGGTAGCGCGGGCAAAATTCGATCAGAGGCTTCAATCAAACTAATATTGACGCGGTTGGGTGAGATTTCATCCAAGCCATATTCAGCAAATTTGTGTGCAGCATGCAGTAACTCAGCAGCTAACTCCACACCGGTAGCGCCAGCACCCACAATGGCGATATTGAGCTCGGCCTCGTTGGCATTGGCTTTAGTCATTGCATGCGCACGCAGATACATATTCAAAAATTGCGATTGAAAGCGATCGGCCTGAAGGCGTGAATCCAAAAACATACAATGTTCACGAGCGCCTGGTGTGCCAAAGTCGTTGGCAGTTGAACCAATCGCTAAGATTAGCTTGTCATAAGCTAGCTCACGCGCGGGGGCAAATTCTTGGCCATTGGTGTCGGTGAGTGCATCCAATAAAATGACTTTGCGCTCACGGTCAACATTGGTAAAGCGACCAAGCTGGAACTCAAAATGATGTTGGCTGCCATGGGCAAAGTAATTGAGCTCGTCTTCAAACGAGTTAATGGTGCCCGCTGCAACTTCATGCAGCAGCGGTTTCCAAATATGAGTTAGGCAGGCATCAACTAGGATAATTCGTGCTTTGCCTTGTTTACCCAGACGCTTGCCTAATCCTGTTGCTAACGCTAAGCCACCTGCACCACCGCCAACAATGACAATTCGAGGTGTGTTCACGCGCAACTCCTAAATCAGGCTGATGAAGGTCGCGAATTCTATGCCTTAGCTGAGCATTAAGCGAGACTCATAAGTCAGTAGTCCTCAGGATGCCAACCACGCTGGGTGTTCATGAGCCGGTTTGAGTTCACAGACGGGGTTGGCAATTTTTAATAAGGTGTTATCTAGCCAATTTAATAAGTCTGCAAAAACCTCATCACGATTTGTCTCATGCAGCAAATCGTGTCTGGCGCCTTCATAAATTTTTAAGGTGACATCCATCATGCCTGCGGTTTCTAGCTTGTCGTCCAAAACGGCAACAGAGATACCGTCTTTACCGACCGGGTCTTTGTCACCAGCAAAGGAATACACCGGTAAGTCTTTGCGAATTTTGCGGAGATTGCTGAGACGTTGCGTGCGGCTCAGCCCTTCTAGCAGGTCGCGCCAAAAACCATTACTACAGGTTACACCGCATAGGGGATCATCCAGATAACCCTGTACAAAAGCCTCGTCACGAGACAACCAGTCATAGTCGCTCTTACGAGGGCTAAAGGCTTTGGCAAATTTGCCAAACGTGAGCGAATGAATCAGCGGGCTGCGAGCATTGATACCTTGGCGGCGACATTCGGCCTCAGCGGCCAAATGAGCCAACCAAGTAAACCAAGGAGCCTCGTAGTTAGTACCTTCAATGAGTAATGCATCGACAGTTTGTGAGTGACGCTCAACATAACTTAAGCTGACAAATGAGCCCATGGAATGACCTAGTAGAATCCACGGCAGGTTGGGGTAGACTTTATGGCCATGGATATTCACGATGCGCATATCGGCACAAACGTTTTCCCAGTTTTGCGTGTCACTGACATTGCCAAGTTCGCTAATGGGTACTGATAGGCCGTGGCAACGATGATCGTGTGCCATCACGGCATATCCGGCAGCGTTTAATTTGGCCGCCACATCGCTATAACAGCCGCTGTGCTCAGACATGCCATGGGCAATGTGAATGACCCCTTTGGGGTGAGCAACGGGCCAGTGTCGAAGCGGAATTTTATGGCCATCTTCGGCACGTAAATAGGTCAACTCGGCTTCGAGTGGTGCCGCTGCCGCTTGTTCATCACGGGATATATTCATTATGCTGTTTCGCCTCGATGTTACTTTTTTTATTGGAGAGCGCTGGTGCTGGCAAACATACACTATCTAGTGACTGCAAATCATCCCGCCGCACACCGCTTTTCAGTCGAATTACACATCGTTAGTCCCGATCCTGAAGGACAGGTGTTGTGGCTGCCAGATTGGATCCCTGGCAGCTATATGATTCGAGACTTTGCGCGAAATTTATCGGGTCTGCAAGCGGTCAATGCAGCAGGGCAGGCACTAACTATCCAGCCGGTAAACAAGTCCACTTGGCGTGTTCAGCCTTGTCAAGGCAGCCTAGTGATTCGTTACGAGGTCTATGCTTGGGATCTATCCGTGCGGAGTGCTTACTTAGATCAAACTCGCGGTTATTTTAATGGCACATCACTATTTTTGGCCGTAGCGGGTCAGGAAGATCAGCCGCACAGTGTTGAGTTGATTGCACCAGAAGGGTTCTCACAGTGGCGGGTGGCAACTACATTGTCATCACGTGCTACGCCGTTAGGCCAATTCGGTATTTATGAAGCACCTAACTATGATGAGTTGATTGATCATCCGGTAGAGATGGGCGAGTTTGCCTACCATGAGTTTACCGTGTGCGGAGTGCCACATGCCCTGGCTGTGAGTGGTGTGCAGCAAGCAGATTTAGCACGTTTATGTGCTGATCTAAGCCGTATTTGCGAGGCCCAAATTCTATTTTTTGGCCAGCCTGCACCATTTGCACGTTATTTGTTTCAGTTGCATGTGGTGGGCCAAGGCTACGGTGGGCTTGAACATCGCAGCTCTACCAGCTTGATTGCTAACCGTGACAGCTTGCCCAGTCGGCAAGAGCCAGAATCACCCAGTGCGGGATACTTAGAGTTATTGGGGCTGTGTAGTCATGAGTATTTTCATAGTTGGAATGTCAAACGTCTAAAGCCGATAGAGATGTTGGCACCTGACTTGCAGCGTGAGGTGCACAGTGAGCTGTTGTGGTTTTTTGAGGGAGTGACCTCTTATTACGACGACTTATTCTTGCTGCGTGCAGGAATTATTACGCCCCAGCAGTGGCTGAATTTATTAGCTAAAACCATTACTCGATACTTGCGCACACCTGGTCGCTTTCATCAAACCGTCGCGGCATCCAGTTTTGATGCTTGGACTCGTTTTTATAAGCAAGATGAAAACACTCCGAATGCAGTTGTGAGTTATTACCTTAAAGGGGCATTGGTAGCGCTGTGTATGGATTTGACGCTGCGCAAGCTGTCCGATCACGAGGCTAGTTTAGATGTTTTGATGCAGCAGCTCTGGCAACGGTATTTATCTGGACAACCAGGCGTTACTGAGCAAGTGATTCGTGACCTTTTGCTGAATATGGTAGGCCCTGCAATGCAAGAGCCATTAACTCAGTGGTTGCACAGCACAAGCGAGCTGCCTGTTCTTGCCTTATTGGCCGAGTTTGGCGTTAAGGTCAGCGTGACAGCAGATGTTGGTAAAGTGAATTGTGGCTTAGGCGTTAGCATAAAGCCTTGTGCCGAAGGCGGTGTGACGCTTTCATTGGTAACACGTGGCGGTGCAGCAGAGCAGGCAGGCCTGTCTGCAGGAGATGCCGTAGTGGCAATAAATGGCATACGTGTAAATGCACAGAGCTGGGATAAACAACTAGCACGGTTTAGCGCGGGAGAAACCATCAGTGTTTATGCGTTTCGTAGAGATGAATGGTTGTCTGCTTCGTGTATATTACGCTCTGTTACTGCAGATTTATGTACCCTAACGTGTGATGACAGTGAGCAAGGTCAGCAGGCGTTATTAAAATGGTTAAGTAGCAACCCATAATTTATAAAAACAGTTGGTTGAGAGCATTGTATGCAGGCGGATTTTTGGCAGGACAAATACCCCAAATCAATTCCTTTTGAGATTGATGCTGGCGTCTATAATTCGGTGTTGGAGGTTTTCCACGAGGCGGTGCACCGTTATGCCGAGCGCCCTGCATTTTCGAATATGGGGCAAACACTGACCTATGCTGAGCTAGATACCTTAAGCGCACAGTTTGCTGCTTATCTGCAGCACCATACTGATTTGGTGCCAGGCGATCGTATTGCGATTCAAATGCCGAACTTGCTGCAGTATCCCGTTGTGGTGTTTGGTGCATTAAGGGCAGGTTTAGTTCTGGTGAATACTAACCCGCTCTATACCACCCGTGAAATGCTGCACCAGTTCACAGACTCCGGCTGCCGAGCCATTGTGATTTTGGCCAACTTTGGTCATATGTTGGAAGTGGTGC
Source organism: uncultured Paraperlucidibaca sp. (assembly GCA_964473955.1). GTDB lineage: Bacteria > Pseudomonadota > Gammaproteobacteria > Pseudomonadales > Moraxellaceae > Perlucidibaca. The sequence continues at coordinate 26,521 of CAYYWS010000003.1, forward strand.
TGCCACAAACGGATATTCGTCACATCATTGTCACCGAGGTGGGTGACTTGCTGCCTTGGCCTAAACGCTGGTTGGTCAATACCACGGTTAATCACATCAAAAAAATGGTGCCAAATTACGAATTGGCAGAGGCTGTTTCTTTTCGTGCGGCATTAAAGAAAGGGTTAGAGCGTCCCGCCGTTGATCACACCCGTATGGCCGATGATTTAGCCATGTTGCAATACACTGGTGGCACTACGGGACCAGCTAAAGGCACTATGCTGTCGCATGGCAATTTAGTGGCTAATTTGTTGCAAATTCGTTCCGTCATGACCACCTTCGAACCGGGTCGCGAAGTAATGATTGCGCCTTTGCCGCTTTATCATATTTTTGCGTTTACGGTGTCTTGCCTAGGCATGATTGAGCTCGGTGGTCATACGGTTTTAATTACTAATCCACGTGATTTGCCGGCATTTATCAAAGAGCTGGCACGTTGGAAGTACACCACCTTTGTTGGTTTGAACACCTTATTTGTTGGCTTAATGAATAACCCGGACTTCCGCAAACTAAATTTCTCTTCGCTGAAATTAACCGTTGCTGGTGGTATGGCCATGCAGCAGCAACCCGCAGAAGAGTGGGAAGCGATTACCGGCTGCCGTATTTGTGAAGGCTATGGACTAACTGAGACCTCACCAGTAGTCACACTCAATCCTTTGGATGATATTCGCATTGGCACGATCGGTATGCCGTTGCCAAACACCTTATTAAAAGTGATGAGTGAAGAGAACACAGAGCTGGGCTTAAATGAGCCGGGTGAGCTCTATGTCAAAGGCCCTCAGGTGATGCAAGGTTATTGGCAGCATCCAGAGGCCACAGCAGAGGCGATTACTGAAGATGGTTGGTTGCGTACGGGTGATATCGCGGTGATTCAGCCAGATGGTTTTGTACGTATTGTTGATCGCAAAAAAGACATGATTTTGGTTTCTGGCTTTAATGTTTACCCGAATGAAATCGAAGAAGTGGCTACCATGCATGCCAGTGTTTTGGAGTGTGCTGCGGTGGGTGTGCCTGATACAAAATCGGGTGAGGCTATTAAGTTATTTGTAGTCAAAAAAGACCCTTTCTTGACAGAAGAAAATTTGGTTGCTCATTTGCGTAGCAATCTAACTGGTTACAAAGTGCCCCGTTATATTGAATTTAGAGCTGACTTGCCGAAGAGTAATG
>CAYYWS010000004.1:0-22191 GCA_964473955.1 uncultured Paraperlucidibaca sp.
CAATACGCATGGCTATGCAGCAACAGCAGCAGTAAACTAGGCGTTTTTCAGGGGCTGTAAAGCATGACTTATTGTGTTGCCTTGAAACTGTCACAGGGCTTGGTGATGGCGTCGGACACTCGTACCAACGCGGGTGTCGATCACATTGCCACTTTTTGCAAAATGGCGGTGTTTGAGCAGCCAGGTGTGATGCTGGTGTTAATGTCTGCCGGCAACTTGGCCACCACCCAAAGTGTCATCAGCCTGCTGCGGCAAAACCAAAGCCGCGATGATGGCAGCTCGTTATTAACGCAGACCTCTATGTACGATGCCGCGGTATTAGTGGGCGCCACCTTGCGTAATGTGATTGACCGTGATGCCCATAATGGCCAACAGGCAGCGGGTGTGGACTTTGGCAGTTCGTTTTTATTGGCAGGGCAAATCCGCGGCGAGGCACCACGGTTATTCCATATTTACCCGCAGGGCAATTTTATTGAAGCCACCGAAGACACGCCATATTTTCAGATTGGTGAGTCTAAGTATGGCAAGCCAATTTTGGATCGTGTGGTTCAGTACGACACACCGTTGTGCGAAGCCAGCAAATGTGTGCTGATTTCTTTTGATTCAACCATTCGCTCGAATTTGTCGGTGGGCATGCCGATTGATTACATGCTTTATCGCAACGATAGCTACAGTAGCAAGGAGCGCCAGCGCATCACTGAAGACGATCCCTATTATCAAATGATTCGTCAGGCGTGGTCACAGGGTTTGCGCGAGACATTCGCCGCCATTGAAAACCCACCGTGGGCTCAGGAATAAACGCTTAAGCGCGATTATCCCAAGCATTTAAGATGCTGCAAAACAGCTCGGCGGTGACTTGTGCGTCGTAGAGTGCAGAGTGCGCCTCACTCTGATCGAAGTCGATGCCGGCGGCCTCACAGGCTTTGGCTAACACGGTTTGGCCATAGGCCATGCCGGCTAAAGACACGGTGTCGAAGGTGGAAAACGGGTGAAACGGCGACTGATTCTTTAATTGTTGGCGCTCGATGGCAGCATTAATAAAGTTCAAGTCAAAGCTGGCATTGTGGCCCACTAAAATACTGCGTTTACAGCCCTGTTCTTTTTGTACCGCTTTCACTTGGCTAAAAATCTCGCGTAGGCCATCGGCCTCGGATACCGCCAAGCGCAGCGGGTGGTTGGGGTTGATGCCATTAAATTTGAGCGCGGCCGGGTCTAATTCCAAGCCCGGCTCTGGTGTTAGGTGGGCGTGAAAACGTGGGCCAGTTTGCCAGACCCCGTTTTCATCAGGCAGCACAATGACGGCCGCGACTTCAAGCAGAGCATGTTGTTGTGCATCAAAGCCACCAGTTTCAACATCCACCACCACCGGCAAAAAACCACGAAAACGGTCTTTGATGGCGATCATGCCTGTACCTGCCAGTGAACAGTTTCGCCAGCACGCACAGGTACCACGGTTTTGCTGCCGAATGGGTAGCTAGCCGGAATATCCCAAGGTTTTTTAACCAGTGTGATTTGATCTTGGTGGCGTGGCAGACCATAAAAATCGGGGCCATAAAAGCTGGCAAAGCCTTCCAGCTTGTCTAAGGCGCCCGCCGCTTCGAAGATTTCGGCATAAAGCTCGATGGCCGCATGGGCGGTATAGGAGCCGGCGCAACCGCAAGCTGACTCTTTGTCGCCACGCGCATGTGGTGCGCTGTCGGTGCCTAAGAAGAATTTTGGGTTGCCGCTGGTAGCGGCCTCAATAAGGCGTAATTGATGGCGTTGATGTTTCAAAATGGGCAAACAGTAATAATGCGGTCTTATTCCACCGGCTAACATATGGTTGCGGTTAAATAACAGGTGGTGCGCGGTGATGGTGGCACCTACTCTTGCGGGTGCATTGCGCACAAAATCAACAGCATCACCAGTAGTTATATGTTCCAAGACAACCTTTAGCGTGCTGTGGCGTTGTACCAGCGGTGCCAAAATGGTGTCGAGAAATACTTTTTCACGTTCAAAAATATCGATATGGCTGTGAGTGACTTCGCCATGCACCAATAACAGCATGCCGACTTCTGCCATTACTGCTAAGACATGGTCGATTTTGGCGATATCGGTAACACCCGACTGTGAATTGGTGGTGGCACCGGCGGGGTAGAGTTTGGCAGCATGAATAAAGCCGCTGGCTTTTGCGCGGCGGATATCATCGGCGGTGGTGGTGTCGGTTAGGTATAACACCATCAGGGGTTCAAAGTTTGAGCCCTCGGGCCGTTGCGCCAAGATGCGTTGGCGATATTCGCCGGCTTGCTCAGGGGTGACCGCAGGTGGCACTACATTAGGCATGATAATGGCGCGGCCAAAATAACGCGCAATGGCAGGTACGGTTTGCGCTAAAAATTCGCCATCGCGTAAGTGCACATGCCAGTCGTCGGGTCGTGTAATGGTGAGTGAGTGCATAGCCGTTCTCGGGGTCGTCAAATCGATGAAAGACGCATAGGCTACTGGAACTGCGCCTAATGGCAAAGCAGAGGATGAAATAGAGTATGACAAAACAAACCAGCATGACCTGGGAAGCAGAGTACGACAGCATTCGTGGTTTGTTGTCGCAAAAGTTTTTGCCGCTTCGTTTTGCCCAGCCTTTTGAAAAAGAATTCCGTCTGCGTATGCGTCAACAGGCGCAAATTACCTTGCGCAGTTATTACTGGCTATTGTTTTTATTGTTTCCCGTAAGTTACGCCTGCATTTTTTATGATCGCTTTGATGGGGGCACATGGCAGGGCACCGTAGCTGACTTTGCCAGTACTGTTGTGGTCGGTGTGGTAACGTTTTTAGTAGTGCTAACGCTGAGTCTGATGGCGTTTTCACACGCTATGCGCAACTGCTATTTTGTTTATGTTGGGCCGCTGACCATCATAATTTTGAGTATTTTGGGCTTGAATTCGGTTTTCTTGTCTGACGAAGTGCTGCAGCAGCGTTCAACCTATCCCATTGTCTACATCATGATGATTGTGTATGGCATCGCCAATATGCGTTTGGTGGAGTCGATGATGATTGGTTTTGGCAGCATGCTCACGGTGTTAGCTGTGGTGTTGCTGTTAGATGTAGACAATATGGATTGGAGCTTATTTGCGTTGTACTTCGGTTTGGCCAACTTTGTTGGTGTGGCGAACGGTTATGTGGTGGAAACCAAAGAGCGGCGCTTGTATTTGCAAGAGCGTTTGTTGCAGCTGGAAAAACGTCAGCTCAACAATATTTCCGAGCGCATGGTGCAATTAGCACGAGAAGACGGCTTAACTGGCTTGGCGAATCGTCGACACTTCAGCGACACCTTCTTAATTGAGTGGGAACGCGCCCGCCGTGAACGCCTGCCGTTATCAGTGGTGTTTATTGATATCGACCACTTTAAACCCTACAACGACAATCATGGCCATTTGGAAGGTGACCAAGCCTTGGTGCGTGTCGCTAAAGCGGTGCAGTTAATGGCGCGTCGTGCCGGTGACTTAGCTGCTCGTTATGGTGGTGAAGAGTTTGTGTTGCTATTGCCGAACACCCAAGCCAGTGGTGCTAAAGACATTGCCGAAGAGCTGTTGGCGCAAGTGGATGCTTTAAAGCTGCCGCATAAAGCCTCTAGTGTAGGGCCATATGTCAGTATCAGTATTGGTGTGGCCACGGTGGTGCCCGACGTACATATTGCGCCAACGCGTCTGATTGATGCTGCGGATGAAGCGTTATATGAAGCAAAAGAGGGTGGGCGTCATCGGGTGGTGGTAAGCCAAGGCCTGTAGCGCGTACAATATGCGCCTTCTTAGTTCTGCGCGAGACTCTAGTTAATGGCCGATATCAAAAAAGTCGTTCTTGCTTATTCCGGTGGCTTGGATACCTCCGTCATCGTGCGTTGGCTGCAAGATACCTATCAATGTGAAGTAGTCACCTTTACTGCCGATATCGGCCAAGGTGAAGAAGTTGAGCCAGCCCGCGCTAAAGCTCAGGCCATGGGCATTAAAGACATTTATATCGAAGATCTGCGCGAAGAGTTTGTGCGTGATTATGTTTTCCCGATGTTCCGTGCCAACACCATTTATGAAGGTGAGTACCTGCTGGGCACCTCCATTGCACGTCCATTAATCGCCAAGCGTTTAGTAGAAATTGCTAACGAAGTGGGTGCTGATGCCATTTCCCACGGTGCCACTGGCAAAGGTAATGACCAAGTTCGTTTTGAGCTCGGTGCATATGCCTTGAAGCCCGGCATTCAAGTAATTGCACCCTGGCGCGAATGGGATTTGACCTCGCGCGAGACCTTAATGGCTTATGCTAAAACACGTGACATCCCCATCGACTTTGCGAAGGCCGGCAAAAAGTCACCGTATTCTATGGATGCCAACTTGCTGCATATTTCCTATGAAGGTGGTGTGCTGGAAGATCCGTGGACCGAGTGTGAAGAGGGCATGTGGCGCTGGTCGGTATCACCCGAAACAGCTCCTGACACGGCCACTTATATTGATCTGACTTATGAGCGTGGTGACGTTGTTGCCATTAATGGCGAGGCCATGAGCCCAGCCACGGTGTTGACTAAGTTGAACGAAATTGGCGGTGCCAATGGCATTGGTCGCCTAGATTTGGTTGAAAACCGCTATGTTGGTATGAAGTCACGTGGTTGCTACGAAACCCCGGGCGGCACCATTTTGCTGAAAGGCCATCGTGCCATTGAGTCCATCACACTAGACCGTGAAGTGGCGCATTTAAAAGATGAGCTAATGCCACGTTATGCTTCGTTGATTTACAACGGCTACTGGTGGAGCCCTGAGCGCCAACTGCTACAAGGTTTGATTGATGAGTCACAAGTCAATGTCAACGGCGTGGTACGTCTGAAGCTCTACAAAGGCAATGTCATTGTGGTTGGTCGTCAGTCTGCCGAGAACTCGCTGTTTGATACTCGCATTTCGACCTTTGAAGATGATGGCGGTGCCTACGACCAGAAAGACGCAGAAGGCTTTATTAAGCTCAATGCTTTGCGTTTGCGCATTGCAGCTAACAATGGCCGCTCACTGCTGAAATAAGTGAGTGCTGTGGTTATAAAAAAAGGCCCGCATGAAGCGGGCTTTTTTTATGGTTTAAGTTTTAGCGGCTTAGTCGCGGTCTGGCAGCGAATTCACCAAGGCTAATACATCGATGGTGGTGCGGCTTTGGATCTCTGGATCTTTGATGCGTTCGTTAACCTCACGCACAATTTGCTCACGCACGATCGGGCGCACTACTTTTAGCGACTCCAATACTTCACCGGGTGAGTTATCACCCACTAACTGAATTTTGATATCACTACTCGTGACGTAGTTCGGTTTTAGTTTGAGCACAACGGGAGCATAGGTTTCAACATCAATTTGAATGTTGATCACTACATGCAAGGTGAACTTAAAGTTCACGTTCATTAAACGCACATCGAGTTTGATGTCGCCATGGATACCGAGAATGAAACTAATTTCAGGAAGTCGATCCAGCAGTGGGTCGACGGTGATGTCTTTTAAACTGAAGACATAAGACACCACCAGCATGTCGGCTGGTAAGCGTTTAATGGAGCCCTCGATAGTGGACTCCAGCACTGACTTAATTTCGTGACCAATGCGGTGAGCGGTTACAACTTGATAAACAAAGTTATGACCAAACTCGGCGTAACTGATCGGGGTGTTATTGGTCATATTGCAACCCTAGTTCAGTGATGACACGGCCGTTGCGCGCGGCGCTATCGGCAGAATCAAGGATGGTGACTTGGTCGGGACCAGCACCAGCGTTAATCAGGGCGCTACTAATAGCATTAGCGCGCGCCTTGGCCAATGCATTCAAGCTGTTTTCTGTAACGGCTGTTTTATTTTTGTTCGTTTTTGCCGCTTCGACTAACGCTAAACGATCTTGTTCACGATCAACACTGCCACTAATTTCTACTTTTAAATCAGCCCGTTGGCTTAAAGCATTGGCAAGTTTTGCCAGTTGTTGTTGGGTTGCTTCGCTGATGTCACTGCTGCCGACATTAAATTCAACTTGATTTAGGTTTTCATCCTCACCACCGCCAACTAAGGCGCCTAGCATTTTAAAGGGGGCAGCCACGGCACGGGTGATGATGTTGCCAATCACTTGCATAACAATCGGGAAGACACGGAAGTCTGGGTCATTGAGGTTGCCGCTTAACGGCACATCAAGGCGAATATTGCCATTAAGGTCTTTTAATAAGGTGGTGGCTAGACGCACGGGCAGGCCGGTGGCATCGGCTGAACCGGTGGCATCACCCCAGCTAAAGCTTTTTAAGTTGAGCTGGTTTTGAGCGCTTAACTGGCCATTTTCAATACGATAGTTCAGTGTGCTGTCGAGGGTGCCGTCTTGAATCAGGTAACCCGCATATTGTCCTGCATAACTGTTGAGTGCGCTCAATTCTTTGTCGCTGATGGTGATGTTGAGATCACTATAAATTGCATCAGGATTTGGCGTCAGTTTACCTTTTACCGCAATGCTACCGGGCCGCATAAAGCGTCCGTTTAAGTCGATGTCGATGGCTTTGTCGAGCGCTAGATCAATATTGCGCAGGCGTGCGTTGAGCTGGCGTAGGCCATAACTAAAGGCTGGGTCACGGCTTTTGTCCAGATAAACGACGGTGCCATTATTGATGTTAACGGCGTCGATGCGTGTTGGGAATTCAGCTTTGGTGTTTGCCGCGGCGGCACTGGCTTTACTTGCGGCCTTGCTAGGTCGCACCAAACTGCCAACATTTAGCTGGCCATTAGGTTGTACCGCGGCACGTAGCCAAGGGCTATCCAGCTGCAAGCGCGCTAAGCGAGCACGATTGGGCTCGCCTTGAACAGTGAGGTCCTTGGCCAATAAGCGATTTAAGCTAAGCAGGCGCTCGCCATTACGATCATCCAACGCGGTTAACTGCTTTAACTCAATGTCGCCCTCCCAGGCCCATGCCGGTGCGCCATTGGCCTGCCAGTTGATATTGCCTTCTAGCGCCAATACGCCTTTTGCTAAACGCAGGTGCAGCATGTCTCGGATATAACCATTGAGCGCGCTTAGCTGCAGGTCAGTGGCGCTGACACGAGCATCAAGGTAGGGCGTGGCAGTAGTGCCATCAGGGCGCGCAGAGGGCATGCCAACATCACCAACAATAGACAGCTTGCCTTGATCATTGATGGCGGTGCTTAACTCCAGTGCTAACAAATCTTGTTGCTCTGACTGTAGTGGTCTGGCTTGTAAGCTGATGGGGCCAAGGCTGAGTTCACTGGCTGGGCGAGTGGACTGATCTGACCAACGCAAGCTGACATCATCCACCGTGGCTTGTCGTAAGCTGCCGGTCCACACCACCGGTTCGGATGGTTTAGGCTCGGCTACGCGCTGGCGCGGGGTGTCATCACTGAGTGATTTAATTAAGGTGATATCACCTTCACGATTGCGCTGCAGGTTGAATTCACCACCGCGAATATTGATGTCGCTGATGCCCCACTGAGCTGTAGGCCAGGCCAGATTGATGTCTTTGACATTGAGCTGATCCAGCTTAGCCACAGGCTCATCAGACTGCGTAATCCGCAGCTTTTCGATAGCGACGGCACTGTTATTGAGCACAAGCGTTAAGTCTGGGTCTAGCGCGGCGGCATAGTTTAGATCCAGGCTGAGCCGACCATCACGAATACGAACCGGCAGATCATCCGGCGCCCAGCGCATGGCGTCGGCCAAAGGCAGCTTATGTAGTTTTAGCGTGCCTTCTGAACTTAAGGGATTAAGGCGTATTTTGCCGACCCAGTCCAAGCGCGCGCCACCACTTAAATCACCATGAAGTTCGGCTAAGCCATCGGCGGAATCGGTGCCAATATCACTTAAATCAAACTGCCAAGGTGAAAGTGTAAAACCGCGAGCAGGGGCCACGGTTTCATCACGAATATCGAGCAAGCCGTCTCGAACGGTGAGTCGGCTAACATGCCAGCGCGCTGATTTAGTTTCTTCGGTGCTGGGCGGCGGCACTAGTTTAAGCAGGTTGAGAGGGCCTTCGGCGGGCAAAAGGGCATGAATGCGTGGGCCAACCAGTTCGGCGGAGTTAATCAACCAAACAGGGCTGAAAAAGCTGCGCCACGAGTAATGCAAAATGAGCTGCTCAAAGCCAATCATGGGCTGCTCGCCATCGTTGATGCTGAACTCTTTGATGGTGAGTCGGCCATCAAAGGCATCAATATTGACGTGTTCAACACGAACATCTAAACCCAGTCGCTGGCTTAGTTCGACCTCTAGGCGGCGTTCAACAATGTCTGGCCACCATAACTCCATGGCGGTGACTAAAGACACACTGGTAAAGACACCCACTAACACCACAACCCATGGCCAGCGTCGACGTGTTTTTATTGTTGTCGAATTAGTCATATCGTTTGTCCTTAAACTCGCACAGATCTTCAATCATACAACTGCCACAGCGTGGCTTGCGGGCGATGCAGGTGTAGCGGCCATGCAAAATCAGCCAATGGTGCGCATCCAACAAATACTCTGGTGGCAGTAAGCGCATTAGTCGCTGCTCAACTTCGACGACGTCTTTGCCAGTGGCAATGCGGGTGCGATTAGCCACCCGAAAAATATGTGTATCGACCGCAATCACAGGCTGGCCAAAAGCGGTGTTGAGCACCACATTAGCCGTTTTGCGACCAACACCCGGCAGCTGCTCAAGGGCCTCACGGTTTTGAGGTACCTCTCCACCATGCTGCTCAACCAAAATACGACAGGTTTTGATGGTGTTTTCGGCTTTGGTATTAAACAAGCCGATGGTTTTGATATAGCGCTTTAAGCCATCCACACCCAGTGCCAGCATGGCTTGTGGTGTATTGGCGACTTTGAATAAGGGACCAGTGGCCTTGTTCACGCTGACATCGGTGGCTTGCGCTGATAACAACACGGCAATCAGCAACTCGAAAGGGCTGCTGTAGTTAAGCTCTGTTTCGGGCTTAGGGTTGCTGGCTTTTAGTCGTGCAAAAATCTGACGTCGCTTATCTAGGTTCATGGTCTACATTCATGAGGCAGCGTTTAATGCCGCCTCGGCATCTGTAACGCGTTGTTCGAGTTCGGGCAGTTGTGCCAGCAAATGGCTACAGTCCGCCTGCTGGGCTTGCAGTGCTTGAATTTGTTTTTGCAGTTTTTTTAGCTGGCTACGCGCCATTGCCGCCGCAATCATTAAGCTGGCCTGATCCGCTTGCACTGGGCTAGCTGCTGCTTTAACGGGTGTAGTTGTTGTTTTTTTGGCCAAGCGTTGGTTGCGTGCTAAATAACGCTGACGGGCATGTTCTGCTTTGGCTTTTGCTTGCGCTTTTCCGTTTTCAACCGGTGGGTGCCATGTCATCGGAATGTCAGGGCCCGGTACTAGGTCGATACAGTCGACTGGGCAGGGCGGCACACACAGATTACAGCCGGTGCACTCATCAACAATCACGGTGTGCATGAGTTTGCCCGCACCGACAATGGCATCGACTGGGCAGGCTTGAATGCATTTGGTGCAGCCAATGCATTCGTCTTCACGAATCAACGCCACTAAACGATGCTCTGGTGTTACACCATAGTCTGGATCTAATGGCTTGGCTGGTTTGTTGAGTAATTTGCTCAGCGCCAAAATGGTGGGTTCGCCACCCGGCACACAATGGTTAATGTCTTCACCGGCCAGCATGGCTTCAGCATAGGGTTTACAGCCCGGGTGTTTGCATAGCCCGCATTGGGTTTGCGGCAGCAGAGCATCAATTTGCTCAATACTGATGCGGCGGTCTGTGCTTGCTGGGGGTGTTGATGAACTGGTCATGCGTGCTGAGCCAATGGGTTGGTTATTAATACGGGATTATTGCATTGCTTGAGTGATTGCGGCAAAGTCAGCGCACTTGTTTATTCTGGCAATACTTAATGTCTGATCAACTTTTACTGGCGTCGGCTACACAACTGGCGCAATGGATACGTGAAGGAAAGACCACCTCGGTGGCGGTAGTGGAAGCGCATATTGCACGCATGCGTCAGGTTAATCCTGTGATTAACGCGGTGGTGAGCAAACGCATTGCCGATGCGCGGGTGGAAGCGGCCGATGCTGATCGCCAAGTAGCAGCCGCTACGAAAGCGGGCACCTTGGCCGATTTGCCGCCCTTGTTAGGTGTGCCTTGCACCATCAAAGAATCATTTCATTTTAACGGCATGCCCAATACCGCTGGTTTAGTGAGCCGTATTGGTCGCCGCATTGCTGATGACGCACCGACTGTGGCCAGGCTGCGTGCGGCTGGTGCCATTCCCTTAGGTGTGACCAATACCTCTGAAGTGTGTATGTGGATGGAGTCCTACAACCATGTTTATGGTCTGACCTCTAACCCATATGACACCTCACGTACTGTGGGTGGCTCGTCTGGTGGAGAGGGTGCCATTGTGGCATCGGGTGCCTCGCCTTTTGGTTTGGGCAGTGATGTTGGTGGCTCGATTCGTATGCCCGCATTTTTTAACGGGGTGTTTGGCCATAAATGCTCACCGGGTTTAGTGCCAAATGAAGGCCAATTTCCACCCCCCAGTGGTCAAATTGATCGGCATTTATCGAGTGGACCGCTGTGTCGTCGCGCCAGTGACCTAGAGCCGTTATTACGCATTTTGGCGGGTGATCAGGCAGATAAATTAGCCTCGGTGGTCGATGTCGATTTTTCAAAAATGCGGGTGCTGCAATTTGTTCGTGAGTTGGCGATTAAGCCAGATCAAGACCAGACTCGTGCACGCGATATGGCCGTTGCCGCACTAGTGCAAGCGGGTGCCAAGGTGGAAGCCATTCATTTGCCACTGATGGCGCAGGCACGTGATTTGTGGACAGCGATGCTAGCGACGGCAGATTCCGATAAAACCTTTGCTGACCATATGTTTGGTACCCGTAAACCGTCAGCTGCTATTCGTGAGTTAGGGCTGTTGGCGCTGCGTCGTTCGGAGCACACCTTTCCGTTGGTGTTGTTGTCGCTGCTAGAGCGCATTCCTGAATTAACTCCTAAACGCACCATGCGTTTGCGGAATGATGCGTTGACGCTGAAATGTCAGCTAGAAGACCTATTAGGTGATGATGGTGTGTTGATTACACCGACCTACCCGACGGTTGCACCCAAGCACTATATGGCGATGTTGCCGCCATTTAATTTTGTTAATTGCGCCATTTACAATGCCTTGTCACTACCCGTGACGGCGGTGCCTACCGGCTTAAATGGCGACGGCCTACCAACAGGTGTGCAAGTGGTGGCGCGTGAAGGTTATGACCACCTTACCTTGGCAGCCGCATTACAGTTAGAAAAAGCGTTGGGTGGTTGGGCTTACCCCATGATTACAACTCAGGACTAAGTTATGGATATTCGACACGGTGTAGCAGAAGCTAATGGTTTGTCGCTGGTTTATGAAGACATGGGCAATGTGTTACATCCCGCCATTTTGCTGATTATGGGTTTAAGCGCGCAGCTCACCATGTGGCCTGATGGCTTTTGTCAGCAGTTGGTGGCCAAGGGCTATCGCGTGATTCGTTTTGATAACCGTGACATTGGCTTATCAACCAAACTCAGTGACCTAAAAGTGAAAGGCCCATTTTGGCAGCGTATGTTGCGTGCTCAATTTGGCTTGTCCAGCTCGGTACCTTATACCCTGCACGATATGGCTGAAGACGTGCGTGGTCTGTTGGACTTTTTACAAATTCCGGCAGTGCATGTGGTGGGTGCCTCCATGGGCGGCATGATTGCGCAGATTTTTACCGCAAAACATCCGGACCGTGTGCGCTCGCTGGGTATTATTTTTTCCAGCACTAACCAAGCGTTTTTGCCACCACCCAAACAAGCGGCTTTAAAGCCCTTAACAACAGGCCCCGGTAAGAAAGCGGATGAAGCTGCCATCATTGCGCACTCGGTTCATTTTATGCGTGTCATTAATGGCCCGGGCTTTCCATTGTCGGATGACGAGCTCAGAGCTATGGCAGAGTCGTTCTACCGTCGTAGTTATTATCCTGCTGGGGTGGTGCGTCAGTTTAATGCTGTTTTGGGCACAGGCAGTTTGCGTCCGTTTAGCAAAACGATTCGTAAACCCACCGTGGTGATACATGGCAGTGCCGATCCCTTGGTGCGTCCAGCCTGTGGTCGTGCGGTAGCGCGTGCAATCCCTAATTCACGTTATGTCGAAATTAAAGGCATGGGCCATGACTTGCCACCGGGTGTGTGGGAGCCGGTTGTGCATAGCCTTGTTGTTAACATGAAGCGTTAAGTGTTCAGATAAAACTGAACAAATCTTGAGTAAATGCCGCGTAGTGATGCTATGCGGTTGTTTTTATTGGCTTATCAAGCCGAATTGAATCCGAACAACTTCTCTGTCTAGACTGTCGTCCACTTAATGATTCTGTTTGAGTCTGACGATGTCTACGATGTCATTACCGTATGTGTGTATTGAGCTGGATGAGCAAATCCCAGCCCGTACCCGTGCTATTCATGTCAAGCTGCAGTCAGGCACGCGAGAATCGCAAGCAAAGGCTGCTGCAGACACGCTAGGCTTGGCCATTAATGTCATGGTCGATCGGTTTTTGTCGCAGCTGCTGCGCGACTTAGCGCAGGCACATCCTGAGCACGCGCTATATCCTCAGGCGTTGAAGGTGGTGGATGATATACAGGGTAAAGTGGCGCATTACCTAAATTGGTTAACGCGTTTTTTATCAAACTCGCGCATGTCAGTGGTAACCGGACATTATCTGGCGCTGATGCAGCCGCTGGTGCCAGAGGCGCCGTCACGTGAGTTTCTGGCAGTGTCGTTGCCGCCGGCAATGGCGGTTAAAGCGCGACAAACCATTAATGCCTTGCGTGATGGTTCGTGCACGGATGTGGCATCAGGTGTGGAAGTGTTGGTTGAGATTGTTGACGCGGTGTTGGTCGACTTTGTTTATGAGCCTAAACGTCTGATGCGTTTTAACGCCGTAGTCGATAAGACCTTGGATGGCGTTATTTACATGATTAAAGGATTAGCATTTAGACAGCTGCGCCAATTGGGACAACAATTGCCGCTTGAGCATGTGCCCATTTTTCTTGATCACTTGGAGCGTTTTTTCCGTGATCAAGAGTCGATTCACTAAAAATAAAATAGTTTAGGGTGTTGTTATGACTGTATTAAAAACGATTTCTTTATCGTTATTGCTGGTGTCTGGCTCGTTGTCGGCTGCACTACCTACACCAACGGCGGAGCAAAAAGCTTCCTTAGAAGCTGTTGCGGGAAAGCCGCTGCGTGTCTGTATTTTTGACCCTGTAGGTGCAAATGGCCCTGCCGTTGGGTTTGCCAAAGACTATATGTTAGAGGCACGTAAATGGGGCATTAATGCCAATGTGGTAGCCTTTACCGATGAACGTGTGGCAGCCGAAGAATTGAAAGCGGGGCAGTGTGACGCCGCTGCGATTACCACCTTAAGAACTAAACAATTTAATCACTTTGTTGGCAGTTTGGATGCCGTTGGCGCTATTCCTGACAAAAAGCATATGAATATGGTGCTGCAAACATTGGCGTCTCCCCGTTTGGCACCATTGATGCGTTCAGGTTTGTTTGAAGTAGTCGGTGTTATTCCTTTAGGCGGTGCCTATGTCATGGTGCGTGACCGTACCATCAACTCGGTTGAAGCCGCAGCTGGTAAGCGTGTGGCGGTGATGGAGTGGGATCGCTCACAAGCCAAGATGGTTCAGCGCTTAGGCGCACAGCCAGTGGCTTCTGACATTACGAACTTTGTCGGTAAGTTTAATAATGGCCAAGTCGACATTATTGCAGCACCTGCGGTGGCCTATAAGCCTTTAGAGATTTACCGCGGCTTAGGCAATGACGGGGGTATTTACCGCTTTCCTTTGGTGATGTTGAGTGCAGCGTTAATTATTCGTCATGATCGTTTTCCACCGGATGTGGGTCAGAAATTGCGTGAGTTTGTGGTCACACAAATCGACACAGCCTACGAGTTTGTCGAGCGTGAAGAGGCTGCCATTCCAGCAAAATATTGGATTGATCTGCCTGCACATGAAAAAACCAAGTATGAAGGCATGATGCGCGAAGCTCGTATTCAGATGACACAGGAAGGTGACTACGACAAACGCATGATGTCGTTACTCAAGCGTGTACGTTGCACAGTTAAGCCAACAGCAGCTGAGTGTACTAGTCAGGAAGAGTGACCCTCTGAGGCTTTCTCTAAGTAACTCATGACCATCTCGATCACACCCTCGGTCATCTCATCGTAGCTGATGGGGGGTGCTGGATCGGAGACATGGCGCACCACACAATAAATCCCACTGCTAATAAAAATATAACTCATGGTTTGTACTTTGCCGGCGCGCATGAGTTTTGGGTTAGCCATAAGGTACTGCATCACTAAATCCATCATGACTCGTGATACAGGCTCTAAGTATTGATGAAACTGGGCATGAATTGAGGTGCGTACACATTTACGATAACGCTGATTGTTGGCATCGAGCAGGTCTCGGAAACGATGCATGAGTGTTCGGATAAGTTGGTCGGCAGGCAGTCTAGCCAAGGTCGTTAACACCGGCTGTATCATCAGGATGACATCGGTCATAAACTTTTCGGCCATGGCATCGTAGATGGCTTCTTTGTTCTTGAAGTATTCGTACAACGAGCCCACGCTAATGCCCGCAATATCGGCAATTTGGCGAGTGGTGACTGGGCGTGAACCGGCATCGGCAACGGCAATAAAACCGGCTTCGATAATGGCGTTAACGGTGGTGATGGCGCGTGTTTGTTTAGGCTTACGTGTCATGATGATGCTGAGCTTTAGCGGTCGCGGTAAACACAGTGTAGAACATTCTTTGGGAGTTGGTGATGTCGGAATTTCATCCATTAGAGCGTGTATTTTTTGAGACGGTGGGGCAGGCCTATCTTGAACAAGCAGAGCCGGTTGACGTATCAAAAGTGATGGGCTGGCGCTCACGCAGTGCCATGCCGTGGCTTAATCGTTTGCATAGCACCATTACGGGTTTACGAACACGACATCGTCGTATTGGCGATCATCAGTTAACCTGGTTAGAAGCAGGGCCTGCCAATGCCGAGCCGGTCGTGTTAATTCATGGTTTTGGTGCTAGCAAAGAAAACTGGCTGGCAATTCTGCCTTTTTTGCTACGTAAATACCGTGTTTATGTGCCGGACTTGCCCGGTTGGGGTGAGAGCGAATTTAACGCCAATGTTAGTTATTGCGCGGATGCTCAGGTGGATAGAATTGCAGCGTGGATTGAGTCCGCTGTGGGCAAGCCGGTACATTTAGTGGGTAATTCCATGGGTGGTGGTTTTGCCAGTTTGGTGACGGCACGCCACCCGAAATGGGTAAAAACCGTGGTGTTAATGAATGCCGCTGGTATCGCAGGTTATGAGCGCACACCGTTTGAGCAAGGGCTGGCTGAAGGTGAGAATTCGCTGGTGGCGCATAACTGGCGAGGTGTGTATCAGTTGTTGTCGTCTGTGATGCAGAGTCGTTTCCGGGCAGCGCTTTTAACCCCGTTGATGGGCATGGATCTTGTGGCTAGGCGTCATGTCAACGAGTTTATGTTTCGGCAATTGATTGGTATTGCGCCAAGTGAAGACAAGCCTTCACTGTCATCCATTAAGCAACCAACGCTTATTTTATGGGGTAGTGAGGATCGTGTGCTGCACCCAACAGCAGCAGAGGTAATTGCGCAGATTATCCCGCATGCGCAAACTAAGATTTTTTACGACACCGGGCATTTACCGATGGTAGATAAACCGCGCCTGACAGCGCGGCATATGCGACGATTTTGGTCAGCTCATTCTTGATACGTAAGCGGCGTTTAAGCCGCTTCATTCATTGCAGTTTCTAATTGCTCGCGCCAGTAAGCTACTAAGGCGCTATTTTCGTGATCCCATGGGTGGAAGCCGGGTTTGAAAAAGTCGAGATAATCGCCAGTTAAGCCGGTGATGATGCCGCGACGACCAAACAGTTTGTTTAGGCCATAGACCCAAGTTTTAATATTCCAGAGTTGGTTATCAGCATGCATAAAGCGAATTTGATTAATCGCAGTCGCAATCGCTAACAGTGTGGTGACGAAAATCATGAAGGCAACACGTTCAATATAACCATGGCCTTTGACGTCATGATAAAGATCCCAAGCTACCGCCTTGTGCTCGGTTTCCTCGATGGCATGCCACATCCAGATCGGACGCATGGTTTCATGGAACTGATTCATCAGTTCGGTATCTGACAGCACTCGATGCGCCAGAATGGCGGTGAAATGCTCTAGTGCCACTGTGCCTGCGAGCTGCTGACGTTTAGAGAAAAAACGACGACCAAAATTGAGCAGGCCCAGTGCTGTTTTTGCCGCCTTGTTAGCGGGTAAACCACGCTCTTCCAACATGTCATTCATGGAGGTGTGCTCCAGTGAATGCATGGCTTCTTGGCCGATAAATCCGGAGATTTCTTTTTGTCGTGCTTTGTCGCTGACCTTGTCACGCAGTGCACGCACCGAATCAACAAAAAAGCGTTCACCATCAGGGAAAAAGGTTGAAAGCACACTGATGAAGTGAGTGGAGAACGGGTCGTTGTCTAACCAGTAGTGTGGCACTTGATTGCCAAATTCGAAGTTCATGCGTGTTGGTTTAATGCTGATAACGCTGGGGGTGGCTTTCATTGGGCGACTCATAAATGTGTACTCCGACAGAACTGTGTAGTCATGCAGCAGTCTAGGCGCCAAATATGACACTGGCAAATGTAACGTTCTGCTAGGGGATGGACGGAGTGGTTTGGGCGATGGAGCGCGTGTTAGGTCGCTGAGCTCAAACTTAAACGACTCTGAAAGTATTGTTCGCGACCACTGAAGGGATCGATAAAGTGCAGTGAGCGTGCTAACAACTGTAGCGCTTGGGTTGGATTGTCAGGCTGGTCGTGCAGTTCTGGGTAACAACGATCAAACAGTATAGGCATGCCCAGACTGGCAAAGTGCACACGTAGCTGATGTTTGCGCCCGGTTACAGGCTCAGCTTGATACAGGCTGTTGTCACCTAGGCGTTTTAGTAGGGTGATTTTGGTTTCACTATTGGCTACGCCCGGCACTTCCCGTACACGGAAAAAAGGCTCGCCCGCCACTAACAGGCTGGTGTGGGTATAAGGCCAGATTAGGTCACGGTGGGGTGCTACCACCTCGTAGATTTTATCGATACTACGCTGGCGGAATAGGGCAGCATAGGCGTCACGACTACCAATGTGTTTGGCGCACATGACCAGGCCTGCGGTATCGCGATCTAAGCGATGCAGTGGTGCAAGATCGGTGATGCCGGTTTGTTGGCGCAGACGAACCAATAGGCTTTCGCGCAGAAAACGACCCGCTGGCATGACCGGCACCAAATGCGGTTTGTCGACCACTAATAGGTGTTCATCTTCATAAATAATGTCGATGTTGCCAGTGTGCAAAATCTCTTCTTCCGGCACTTCGCGGTAATAACAAATCATGTCGCCAGCTTGCACGCTAGTCTCGGCGTGTAGGGTGGTGCCGAACTCATTGCTGACTAAGCCGTCCTGCAGACGTTGGCGCCAAACATCAACACCGACATCAGGAAAACGCAAGCTTAGGAAGTGCAGCAGATTTTGCCATTGCCCAGGAATAACGCGGCAGCGACTGGCGCTGACACCATTACGTATGGGCAAATTGGGTGAGCTCATTAGGGCTTTTTCATACTGAGCGGCAAAGCTGAGTTAACCACTGTCCGATATGGCGAATTTCTTCTAAACACACCGCATGTGCCATTGGATAGGCTCGCCACTCAACGTGTCCGCCCAGCGATTCAATGGTGTCGCGGGCTTGCATGCCCATGCTCATCGGCACCACATCATCATGACTGCCGTGTGCGGCTAGCATTGGCAACTTTAGGTTGTCGGCATTGAGTTCGCGCTCGATCAGCGCTAGTGAAGGCAGATAGGTGGATAAGGCAATAATGCCGGCTAAGGGCTCTGGCTGAGTGAGTGCAGCGCTCCAGGCAATCGCCCCGCCTTGCGAAAAGCCAGCAATCACAATGCGGTTGCTCGATATGCCGGCAGCATTTTGCTCGGTGATGAGTTGGCGAACCAGCTCACGACTTTTTAAAATGCCAGCCTCATCAACCTGCCGCTGATCACCGTCTAAGGACAAAATGTCATACCAAGCAGGCATCACAAAACCACCATTAATGGTGACTGGAATCGACGGTGCAGTAGGAAACAGAAAGCGCACCGCACAGTCTTCTGGCAGTTTTAGTTCGGGCACGATGGGCACAAAATCGTTGCCATCAGCACCTAAGCCATGCAGCCAAATCACCGTAAGGGTTGGGTTTTTACCGGTTTCGCGACAGATGACTTGGCTCATTTCACTTTCATCCCTGCGGTGGCGCCTGCATCTGGGGACAATAAATAAATATCACTACCACCGGGGCCGGCGGCTAATACCATGCCTTCGCTCATGCCAAATTTCATTTTGCGTGGTGCTAAGTTGGCGACCATCACGGTAAAACGACCGACCAAAGCCTGTGGGTCTGGGTAGGCCGATTTGATGCCGGCAAATACCTGTCGTGTTTCTCCGCCCAGGTCGAGCTGCAGACACAGCAGTTTGTCAGCACCGTCGACGTGGTTGGCGGCGATAATTTGGGCAACGCGCAAATCCACTTTGGCAAAGTCATCAATGCTGATGGTGTCGCTGGTGGTGCTGGCAGGCTTTGCAGCTGGCTCGGTTTTCGTTGCTGGCGCTGCTGCCGGTGCGTTGCTTAACGAGTCAGTAGAAGCCTCTACCATGGCCGCCACAGCCGTTGGCTCAACACGAGTCATTAAGGCTTGGAATGG
This sequence comes from uncultured Paraperlucidibaca sp., assembly GCA_964473955.1. Classification (GTDB taxonomy): domain Bacteria; phylum Pseudomonadota; class Gammaproteobacteria; order Pseudomonadales; family Moraxellaceae; genus Perlucidibaca. The sequence goes on from CAYYWS010000004.1 coordinate 18,824, forward strand.
CTTGATTTGATGGCCTAACAGCAGTTCGCGACGGCTTTCCCAATTCAGATCGGGCACTTGTAGGAAGTCGGCGGAGGCTTGTGCCATCACCGGCAATACTGGTGCTAAGTAAGTGATGAGCTGACGGAACAAGTTTAAACCGACAGAGCACACCGCCTGCACATTGGCTTCTTGGCCTTCTTGTTTAGCCAGCGCCCACGGCTTTTTCTCATCAATGTATTGGTTAGCACGATCGGCCAAGGCCATGATCTCGCGGATAGCCTTGCTGAAATCGCGAGCGTCATAATGGGCGGCGATACGATCACCGGCGTTAATTACGTCTGCTAATAGCTCAGGTTCGGCACATAACGGGCTTAATTGGCCATCAAAACGTTTGCTGATAAAACCAGCACAACGACTGGCGATATTGACCACTTTGCCTACTAAGTCGCTGTTCACGCGCTGGGTGAAGTCTTCTAAATTCAGATCAATGTCTTCCACTTTGCCCGACAGCTTAGCGGCAAAGTAATAACGCAAATATTCAGGATTTAAGTGCTGCAAATAAGTTTGTGCCTGAATAAAAGTGCCACGTGATTTCGACATTTTTTGGCCGTTAACAGTCAAAAAGCCGTGTGCAAAAACGCCCGTGGGCTTACGGAAACCTGCACCTTCCAGCATGGCTGGCCAAAACAGCGCATGGAAATAAACAATGTCTTTGCCAATGAAGTGATAGAGCTCAGTGTCGCTGCCTTCACGCCAGTATTCGTCAAAGTCTAGGCCCGGTGTTTGTGCACAGAGATTTTTAAAGCTGGCCATATAACCGATAGGGGCATCCAGCCAAACATAAAAATATTTGCCCGGTGCATCCGGAATTTCAAAGCCAAAATACGGTGCATCGCGTGAAATATCCCAGTCGGCCAGGCCAGACTCAAACCATTCACCGAGCTTGTTGGCTACCTCTTCTTGCAAACTACCACTGCGTGTCCACTCACGTAACATGGCTTCAAAATGTGGCAATTGGAAAAAGTAATGCTCGGACTCTTTGGTGATGGGAGTGGCGCCCGAAATGGTTGAGCGTGGGTTTTTCAGCTCAGTTGGTGAGTAGGTCGCACCGCAGACTTCGCAGGAATCGCCATACTGATCCACTGCGCCACATTTAGGGCAATCGCCTTTGATAAAACGATCAGCTAAGAACAAGTTCTTTTCTGGATCAAAGAGCTGGCTAATGGCGCGTGTGGCAATGTGGCCACCACCCTGTAATGGGTTTTTACTGTTGGCCACGCCGTCACGCAGGCGGGTATAAATCAGCTCGGCCAGCTCACGGTTTTCCAGTGAGTGAGTCGAGTAATAGTTGTCGAAATGAATGCCAAAGCCAGCGAAGTCGCGCTCATGCTCGGCTTTCACATTGGCAATTTGTTGTTCAGGCGGAATGCCGTTTTGTTCGGCCTTAAGCATGATGGCAGTGCCGTGCGCGTCATCAGCACAGACATAAAAACAATCATGACCTTGCGCGCGTTGAAAACGCACCCAAATATCGGTTTGTAGGTATTCCACCAAGTGGCCTAAGTGGATGGGACCATTGGCATAGGGCAGGGCACTGGTAACAAGCAAGCGACGGGTCATAATTGCAACATCAGCTATCGGTGAACAGGGGCTGTGATGATAGCATTGTCGACCGGCATTTTCTGGATTGAGCACACACATGATCATTACTCGTGACTTAGTGGATCAAGTTTTAGGGCAGTTTTTTGACCCTTACTTGGGTAAGTCTTGCTCTTATGCAGCGCTAGCCGTTGCCGCTGACACTCAAGTGAGTGATGACGGCCGTGTGTTTTTACATATTGTGTTGCCTTATCCACATTCCAATCCCGCCGCTGCGTTTAATGCGCCACTGGCCGCTGCACTGCATGCACACAATGCTCGTGATGTGCATATTCGCTGGTCTACCCAAGTGCCTCGCATTAAGGCTCAAGGTGAGGTAACCAGCATTCCCGCTATTCGTAATGTGATTGCGGTGGCTTCAGGAAAGGGTGGTGTGGGCAAATCCACCACGGCGGTGAATTTGGCGCTGGCATTGGCTGCTGAAGGTGCCAGTGTTGGCATGTTAGATGCTGATATTTATGGCCCCAGCCTGCCGATGATGTTGGGCATTGGCAGTGGCATTCGTCCTAACACCATTGATAACGCTTGGTTTGTGCCGCACCGCGCCCATGGCTTGGATGTGATGTCGATTGGTTTTTTGATTGATGCCAAAACCCCTGTGGTGTGGCGTGGTCCTAAAGCGACCGGTGCTTTAATACAGTTGCTGACCCAAACACGCTGGTCGGCATTGGATTATTTGATTGTGGATATGCCGCCGGGCACGGGTGATATTCAATTAACGCTGGCACAGCGCGTGCCAGTGGCTGGTGCGGTCATTGTCACCACACCACAAGATATTGCCTTGTTGGATGCACAAAAAGGCATTGAGATGTTTCGTAAGGTGGATATCAATGTGTTGGGTGTGGTGGAAAATATGGCTCAGCATATTTGCTCGGCCTGTGGCCACGTGGAAGCCATTTTTGGCAGTGGCGGTGGTGAGCGTATTGCGCAAGACTATCAAACCCGTTTGCTGGGACAGTTGCCGCTAGATCGTCGTATTCGTGAGCAAACCGATAGTGGTTTACCAACGGTAGTGACCGAGCCTGATAGCAGTATTAGTTTGGCTTATCGAGAAATTGCCCGGCATATGGCGGCACAACTAGCATTGGGCGAGGCGATCGCCGACAATCGCATTTTGATGAATCCGGCGCAGTAATACGCGCCTTTATTTATGCATGAAGAGACTGTGATATGAGCATCAAATCTGACCGTTGGATACGACGTATGGCCGAGCAGCACGGCATGATTGAACCCTTTGAGCCAGGTCAGGTGCGCTACCGTAATGAGGAAAAGATCGTCTCGTTTGGTACCTCAAGTTATGGTTATGACGTGCGTTGCGCCAATGAGTTCAAAATCTTTACCAACATCAATTCCACCATTGTCGACCCCAAAAATTTTGATGAAAAATCATTTGTCGACGTGCAATCGGATGTCTGCATTATTCCGCCTAATAGCTTTGCCTTAGCGCGCACCGTGGAGTATTTCCGTATTCCACGCAGCACCTTGGTGGTGTGTTTGGGTAAGTCGACTTATGCTCGCTGCGGCATCATCGTAAACGTGACGCCGCTGGAGCCTGAGTGGGAAGGTCATGTTACTTTGGAGTTTTCCAACACCACCAATTTGCCCGCCAAAATTTATGCTAATGAAGGTGTGGCGCAGATGTTGTTCTTTGAGTCTGATGAGGTCTGCGAGACGTCTTATCGTGATCGTGGTGGTAAGTATCAGGGGCAGACTGGGGTTACATTGCC
>CAYYWS010000004.1:22291-23692 GCA_964473955.1 uncultured Paraperlucidibaca sp.
TTGCCATCAACATGCGTAATTTGCAGTGGCAAAAACTCTTGTTTGGGGTCTAGCCAGATGGTGGTGGTGCGGCCATTACCATCACTGGTGGTGGTGAAAACACGAGCTTGAATGTCTTGGTCTGCAATTTTAATGGTTTGTGCTGCTTTTTCGATGATGCGCACTTCGCGAATATCACGCGAATCGGCTAACAGGTAAGCTTTAGCCGGCTTGCCTTTATGCAGTAAGTCCGCTCGTAGTTGAAGCTCTAAGCCCATCGCATCTAGCAGGTTGGGCATGTTTTCATAACTGCTGGTTTTGCCACGACGGTTAACTTGAATCGGGCCGCTTGCTGGACGATGAATGGTCATCACCTGTGGAAAAAACAATAGCTGAAGCCTGCGCTCATAATGACTAAATTGAGCTTGGCCTTGTTGCCAGCGGAAGCGGCTAGACTCAGTCAGTGACGCCAGTCCTGGCACGGAGGCTTCCATCTTAAATTCGCACTGATTGGCTTGGCAGTTTAGGCGGCGCTCAGCGCTGCCAGATAAGTTGCCATCCCAGCTAAAGCGATAACGATGCGCATCCTCGGGCAGGGGGTTGCTACGAGTTGCGGCAGGTGCTGCTAACGATTGACTGGTTGTGTTAGCGGCGGGCAAGGTTTCGCAGGCTGTTAGTAGTAGCAAAGGTAACAGCAGAGTTACGCAACGAAAGGGCCGCTGAAAGGTATTCAAAATAAAGGCACTCCAACTTTTTAGGACTAAGCTAGGTATTGACGCTTAGGATTTAGCAATGGTTCACCATCTAAGATGATTTGTCCGTGTTTAAGTTGTAAGCGTTGATGTGCAAACCACGAAATAACTTCTGGGTAAATTAGGTGTTCTGCTCGGTGAACACGTTGCGCCAACGATTCGGCATCATCTTGTGCCAATACCGGCACCACCATTTGTGCCAATACAGGGCCACCGTCCAGTTCAGCATTTACTAAATGTACCGAGCAGCCATGTTCGTTATCGCTAGCATCAAGTGCACGCTGATGGGTATGAAGGCCTTTGTATTTTGGCAGCAAGGACGGGTGAATATTGATCAGTCGATTGGCGTAGTGCGCTACAAATGCGGGCGTTAAAATACGCATAAAGCCTGCCAACACGACTAGGTCGGGTCGCCAGGCATTTATTACCTCACGCATGGCGGCATCAAAATGTTCGCGCTCTGGGTAAAGCGAGTGCTCAATGACGGCAGTAGGGATGTTGTGCTGCTGCGCTCGTGTTAGGCAATAAGCGTTTGCTTTATTGCTGAGTACACCGACAACCTTAATGTCTTGGGTGCAAGCATCCAGAATGGCCTGCAAATTTGAGCCATTACCGGATGCTAGTACCACGATTCGAAAAGACATGGTTTGTTTAGGCAAAAACCACCGTG
>CAYYWS010000004.1:23792-27405 GCA_964473955.1 uncultured Paraperlucidibaca sp.
GATGCTAGTACCACGATTCGAAAAGACATGGTTTGTTTAGGCAAAAACCACCGTGGGTTCAGCGTGTGTGGACGGCACAATGTGGCCAATACGCCATGCTTGATCACCTGTGCTGGCCAATTGCGCGATGGCGGCATCAGCCTGATCTGCAGGCACTACAACCACCATGCCAACACCGCAGTTAAAGGTGCGGTACATTTCAAAGCGTTCGATATTGCCTGCGCTTTGTAGCCACTGGAACAGCGGTGGCCATGTCCATGACGATTCATCGATGACTGCATCACAGCCAGCTGGTAATACCCGTGGCAGGTTGCCGGGCAAGCCGCCGCCTGTAATGTGCGCCATGGCATGAACGGGCAGGGCTTTGACCAAGGCCAGCATTGATTTCACGTAAATGCGTGTGGGGGTCATCACTACATCAGCCAGCGGGCGGCCATCAAGATCCTGATTTAAATCCGCATTTGATACTTCGATGACTTTACGCAGCAAGGAGTAACCGTTTGAGTGAGCACCACTGGAGGCCACACCAATCAGTACATCACCAGCTTTCACTTTGCTGCCGTCGATGATTTCAGATTTTTCTACCACGCCCACGGCAAAGCCAGCGAGATCATAGTCTTCGCCTTCGTACATGCCGGGCATTTCGGCAGTTTCGCCGCCCACTAAGGCACAGCCTGCGAGCTCACAGCCAGCACCGATACCGGTGACAACGGTTGCCGCAGTATCGACGTTTAGGTGACCAGTGGCGTAGTAGTCTAGGAAAAACAGCGATTCGGCACCGCAGACAACCAAGTCGTTAACACACATGGCAACCAAGTCGATGCCAATGTGTTCGTGACGATTAAGCTGTAGTGCTAGTTTGAGCTTGGTGCCAACGCCGTCAGTGCCAGACACTAATACGGGCTGTTTATAACCAGCGGGAATTTCGCAAAGTGCGCCAAAACCGCCTAAACCACCCATCACCTCTGGGCGCATGGTACGTTTAGCAACGGATTTGATGCGTTCGACGAGGTGGTCGCCGGCATCAATATCCACACCGGCATCTTTATAACTGAGGGTAGGTTTGGTGTCAGACATGGTAAAAACTCAAGCCACTAGTAATCAAGTTGGCGCATTCTATCAGTACAGCGCTTGCCCGTCATGGCGACCTTCACCACAATACGAGCTAGATTGCTTAGGATGCCGTGCATGAAAAATCAAACACGTTGGATGTTGTTAGCCGGACTGGTGTTATTTGGCTGGTTAATTCACGCACTCCAGCCCATTTTGCTGCCGTTTTTAGTGGGCGCGTTGTTCGCTTATTTAGGTAACCCGTTGGTGCACCGCCTGATGCGTTTTGGCTGGAGTCGGGTGACTGCTGTTAGTGTGAGTTTTCTTGCCTTAAGCACAGTCGGCACCTTGTTATTTATTGGTGTAGTACCAAAGCTGTGGTCGCAGCTGATGTATTTACAAGGCCGTATACCGGAAGGTCTACGTTGGATTAACCGTGAAATGATCCCATGGTTAGAGCAGCGTTTAGACATATCGATTGGCCGACTAAACAACGAAATGATTAGTGACTGGATCGCGCAGTTTTGGCAAGTGACGGGCGTTAATTCTAGCGCCATGCTCACAACCCTAGCTCAATCCGGCATGTCTTTGGTCTTTACTCTTGGCCTGATTGCTCTGATTCCTATTGTCACGTTTTATCTGATGTTGGACTGGGACAACCTGATCGATAAGGCACGCGGATTATTACCTCGTCAATATGAACAGCGAGTGGTACGACTGGTTAGTGAGTGTGATGATGTGCTGGCAGCATTCTTACGTGGTCAGTTATTAGTGATGATTTCGCTGGGCATTATTTATGGTGTTGGTTTGCAAATTATGGGTTTGAAGCTGGCGCTGATGATTGGTATTGCAGCCGGCTTGGCGAGCATTATTCCGTACTTGGGTTTTGTTGTTGGTATTTCTTTGGCGATTTTTACTGCAGTCTTTCAGTACGGTTTTGTGCTTGAGCCACTGTTATGGATTGGTCTAATTTTTATGATTGGCCAGGCAGCAGAGGCTTGGGTACTTCAGCCTTGGCTGATTGGTGATCGTATTGGTTTGCCACCGGTAGGAGTTATTTTTGCCATTATGGCGGGTGGTCAGTTATTCGGCTTTGTTGGCATGTTATTGGCGCTGCCGATGGCGGCGGTAATTATGGTGTTATTGCGACACGCACATCGCGAATACGTTAAAAGTGCGTTGTATGCGGGCATGGATAAACATGACCCCTCCTGAGTCAGCGCTGAGCGAACAATTATTGCTGCCACTGACGGCAACACCACAGCTAAGGCTGGCCAATTTACCGGCTGCAACATTTACCGAGGTGCGTGCCGCTTTGGCGCAGTGTCGTCTGGGTACAATGGAGCAGCTCTATATTTGGGGTGAGGCGGGTAGTGGCCGTTCGTTATTGTTGCAAAGCTTTTGTGCCGAAGCAGCCGATGCCATTTTGCTACCGATGCGGCAAGTGGTGTTTATGCCGCCAGAAATGCTTGAGGGTTTAGAGTCTAATGCCTTTGTGGTGCTAGATGATATTGACGCTATTGTTGGCTGGCCAGCTTGGGAAGAGGCCTTATTTAACTTATATAACCGCCTGCGAGCCAGCGGTGGGCGATTATTAGTGAGTGCAACGCAGGCCCCACAAGCGTTAAATCTTGGCCTACCCGATTTGGCTTCGCGCTTAGCGAGCATGGCAGTTTATCGACTGCCCGCGCCTGATGACGCCTTACGCGAACAGTTTTTGCAGCAAGCGGTAGAGCAACGTTCGTGGACCTTAGAGCCAGAGGTGAGTCGTTATTTATTGGAGCGTGGGCCGCGTCGATTGGGTAGTTTTTTGCAGCTTATTGATCGTGTCGATGCTGCCGCACTGCGTGAACAGCGGGCATTAACCGTGCCGCTGGTACGCAGTGTGCTGGAGTTGGCATGAGCTTATAACTCACCGTTTTGGGTGGCGCGTTTTAATTTTACATAACGAATTGAGCTGGCGAATAAAGCAGTAATTAGTAAGCACTCAATAATAGCTACCCAACCGTTGATGCTATTAAAACCAATGCGTACCGCTGCGTAGATGAAATAAACCATCAACACATAACTCATCCACACGGCAGTGCGTGGATTGCCTTCGCGTATGCCTTTGGCAAAAAACAACAGAGCAAGGCTGTGTAAAAACCAGCCCAAAGTGCTGCCAATAATGATGGTGGGTACGCTGAGAGCGCTCGGCGCTACCACCACTTTGGCAATGGCCAGCCACACAATGAGTGCAAGCAATAAGCGCCAAGTCATTTTTTGGTACTGACTGGTTTGCTGAATTAAATCGGTCATGTTCTGTTATCTCATTTATTGGCGCGCAAAGCCCACAACGCAACACGCTGACCTAAGGCTTGGCACAAAGTAGTTTCATCGGCAGTGAGTGTACGTGCGCCATCGGCGCCTGCCCAATGGGAAGCACCATACGGTGTACCACCGCTGTCGGTATGCATTAGGCGTGACTGCGAATAAGGTATGCCAACCATCACCATGCCGTGGTGCATCAGCGGCAGCATCATACTGAGTAATGTGCTTTCTTGCCCACCATGTAGTGACCCGG
>CAYYWS010000005.1:0-13435 GCA_964473955.1 uncultured Paraperlucidibaca sp.
GGCGGTACGTTGGAATACGGTTAAGTGGCTAACTTTGTCGGCAATGGCTGGGCCAGTCTGTACCGCAGTAGCACCGGTACCAATCAAGCCAACACGTTTGCCGGTTAGGTCTACGGAGTGATCCCAGCGTGCGCTGTGAATGCTAATGCCTTTAAAGGAGTCACGACCTTCAATCGCAGCAGTGTTTGGCTCGGCAAACGGGCCAGGCGCGGCTACGACATTATGTGCTTTTACTTCACGGCCATCGGCAATGTTCAGTGTCCACAAGCCCGTTGACTCATCAAATTTTGCTGCGGTGACGGCGCTGTTAAATACTAGGTGTTCGTACATGCCATATTTTTCGGCGCAATGGCGAATGTACTGATGAATTTCGCCTTGTTTGGCGTAGATGTGGGACCACTTGGCATAGGGTTCAAACGAGTAGGAGTACAGCGCCGATTTCACGTCGCAGCCGCAGCCAGGATAGGTGTTGTCGCGCCAAGTGCCACCAACATCATTGGCTTTTTCAAAAATTTTGAAGTTTTTAACGCCTTGTTTTTTCAGCTGTATACCCATGCCTAAGCCGGAAAAACCACTGCCAATAACCGCGACTTCAAGAATTTGCTGGTTCATAGTGTTGTACTCGTGGGGGTTTGAGGTGCTGCCAACATAGGCAAAACACGGGTTAACACAGCCGGTGGCATGCTTAACATCAGTCCGCCGAGTGTGAATTTGGTACACATTTTGGCCGCTTCATGGGGCGAAGGGCTGTCTTCTAACAACATGCGATGCGCTAACTGACGAATCATGCCAAAAGACGCATCGGCAAAATCACGTGGATTAGAGATCGCAATTAATCCGGCTTTATTGCCACGCTCAAGGTCTTTGCTCATTTCATCCGCAACTTGATTACACAGTTGCCAAAAATGCTCATCGAGCATGCCGCTGGCCGAAAAGCTAGAGCGAAAAATACTTAGGCTAATTTCCCGGTGTTGATAAAAGGTATCGAAAGCAATTTCGTAGGTTCGTTGCACACCCATCACCATGTCGAGTGGGGAGTGCATATTCATTTGGCGTCTGGCCTGCAAAATATTGTCATGCATGGCATTAAAGATACGCTCAAAGATAATAAGGAATAACTCTTCCTTATCTTTAAACTGTTTGTAAAAAGCGCTAATACCTGTGCCAGCTGCCGCTGCAATTTCTGCAACCTGCGTACTGGCTACTCCTTTTTCAGAAAATAGCTTGGTGGCAGCATCGATAAGATGCTGTCGAGTTTCGGCAAGTTGTTCTGGCGTTCTTCTGGCCATAACGGCGCATCCATTTAAACAATTGGAATGATAATTCCAATTAATCGAATACTTGTCAAGTCATAGCTAAAAAAAAGCGACCCGAAGGCCGCTAAAAGGGAAAATAGGTAAGGCGAAAAAGATTAGTCTTTTTCGATTTTATCCAACCAGCGTGACATCAGGCGGCCAGCTGCCTCGCGGCCACCTAAGCCAAAGGCTAGGGCAAAAGCTACTGCAATAGCGCCTAAGGTCAAGCCAAAGGCTAGGTTCACAATAGAGTCGGCAATGCCCATGGCACGTAGGCCCATGGCCAGTACTAAACCAATAATGAGCACACGTACAATATTGGCTAACCAAGTGGCTTGGCCATCATTGCTGCGTGCCACCACGGTGGCCAGCAGGTTGGCTAACCAGAAACCAACCATCAAAATCACCGCTCCCAAGAGCAGGTCGCCACCAAACATAATGAAAGCGGAGACGATGTCTCTAACTTGCAGCATGTTTAATTGGTTGGCTGCTTCGACTGTGGCAAACAGCATGGCGAAAAACAGTAATAACTGACCTACTAAGTTAGACAGCTTAAGGTTGCCCAGCAGTTGCTGCATGTTGATTTTTTCAGGGACACCATCCAAGCCAGTACCGGCTAAGAAGCTACTGACGATGCCAGCAATAAAGCGAGCCACAATGTAGGTGATGAGTAGGATCAGTGTGGCCGCAATAATGGCGGGCAGGGCTGAAATCATTTGGTGCAGCATGCTGATGGCAGGCTCTGAAACGGCAGCGATATTGAGGGCATCTAGTGCCGAAATAATGACCGGCACAAAAATAACCAGAAACACTACCGTACCAATTAGCTTAGGCACATTGGTGCCTTCATTTAAGCCAATGCGTTGCAGGCCAGACTGCAGCTGTGTGGCATCGAGCAGGTTAGTGACAATGCCACGTACAATTTTGGCGATGATATAACCAACTATCGCGATTAAGGCAGCCGCAAAAATATTAGGTACAAAGGTCAACATGTCCTCGACCATAAACTGCAGTGGGCCCATCAATCCTTCAAGGCGAAGGGTCGATAGAATCATCGGTAAGAACATTAGCAGAATCAGCCAATAAGCGACCTGACCAATACTGTTGCCAATGGGTGGCATGTCGGCATCTGCGCTGATGCGTTCATCTAGGCTGGTGGATGCAAGTACACGAGTAAGGGCGGCGCGTACTACCGAGGCTAATACCCAGCCGACAATTAAAATGACTGCAGCCGCGATAAGGCGTGGCAGGAACACCATTACTTCGTTGAGCATATTGGCAAACGGTGCTGATACGCTGAGTAAGTTGAGCATATTAAAGCCAGCGACAATAGCGACGAGCAAAATGAACCAAAACACAATGCGCTTAATCACTAATTCGACATCAGTGCTTGTGCCAGTAGTGCTATTAATTTGATTGTTGAGTTTGAGCGAGGCTAATACGCGTCCAGTTAAAGCGGAAATTGATAAGGCCACAATCCAGCCAATGAGAAGCAGTAATACCGCGCCAATAATGGCTGGCAGCTCGCCGCTAAACGACGACTGCAAGGTATCCTGCAGGGAAAAATTGTCCATAATGACTCCTTGGGTAACAGAAAGTGCCTATTTACCCTAGAGCTGAAAGAGTGTGCTGTAAACCCAATGCCGGTGCTGGATGGGCTGAGTGGTAGTGAAACTAAGACCCAGTGGTGGGTCTTAGTTTATTCAGCTAACTATTTGATGAATGAGAGAAACTCATTGCGTGTTTGTGGGTTTTGACGGAAGTCACCCAGCATGACGGATGTCACTGTGGTGGAGTGCTGCTTTTCCACACCTCGCATCATCATGCACATATGAGCCGCATCAATAACAACGGCAACACCACGAGCATTTGTCACTTCTTGTACGGCATCTGCAATTTCTTTCGTCAAATTTTCTTGAATCTGTAGGCGTCGAGCATACATATCAACAATGCGCGCAACTTTTGATAGACCTAACACTTTGCCGCTAGGCAAATAAGCGACGTGGGCCTTACCAATGATTGGTAGCAGATGATGTTCACACAGTGAGTACACTTCAATGTCTTTAACAACAACCATTTCGTCATTATCTGACGGAAATACAGCGTTATTAACGAGCGTTGTTAGATCCTTTTCATAGCCGTTACAAAGATACTGCATGGCTTTTGCTGCACGTTTTGGGGTATCGAGCAGGCCAGGACGGCCCAGGTCTTCACCAACAGCGCGAATAATGTCCGCGTAGGCGTTTTCCATGATTTGTCTCGTACAAGTGATTGGATTGCGAACCCTAACGATTTATCTGCCCGCGGTAAAGATGACAGATTATTTTGTGGGTTCCTGACGTAGACGTTTTAATAACACTAATACAGCGCCTGTGCCGCCATCACGTGGCGGAGCACTGCTAAAGGCAATGACATCTGGCAATTGCTTTAGCCAACCATTAACACTGGTTTTTAGCAGCGCCTGACCATTGATATGGCCCTTGCCATGCACAATTTTTATCACTTGTAGGCCTTCGCGTTTAGCTTCATCAATGAGTTGCAACACGGCCTCGCGTGCCTGCTCAACAGTGCAGCCATGTAAATCGACAGCACCACGCCAAGGTAGTGCACCACTGCGTAATTTTTCAAACTGACGCATTTGTACGCCACTACGCTGAAACGACAGTGTGGCCTCGGCATCAACAGGTTGCATTAACGCAACCGTATCTGAAATCGCAATTTGTTCACGCTCTGTTTCGCCTTCTGCATTAGCGCGGCGCAGTGCCGTGAGGGCATCAATTTTACGGGGCTTGGTAGGCCTCGGTGGTGGTGGCGGGGCCTGAGTCGGTTTAACACCATTTAAGGCTTTTGCTAACAACTGCTCATCGGTCAGCTCATCCTCCACACGAGCAGTTGGCGTTGTTTTTACAATCTTGGTTGCTTGAGTGGCTTGCGCTTTAAGTTGGCGCTTTAATGCATTTAAGGCTGGATCTTTCATGGCGGCTTCCGCGCAAAGACTATGCTTCTAGTATAAAATCAAACGATTAAGAAGATCTTGCTTGTTCGTGCTTGTTTAATCCACCGTGGAGACTTTATTTCGTGCAGACGCAATCCTCAGCCCTTGAGCTAAGCGATCAACAGTTAGCAGAGGCCGTGGCCGAGCTTCATACCATACGTGACTGGGTGCGCTTTAGTGTTAGCTGCTTTCGTGGCTGTGATGTGCATTTAGGCCATGGCACCAGTGATCCGTTTGCCGAAGCCACTGCGTTAGTTATGCAAACACTGAACTTAGAGTGGTCTGCTGATGCTGAAATTTTAGATGCACGGGTGTTGCCTAGTGAGCGTCAGCGCATGGCTGAGCTGTTAAAGCGTCGTGTTAATGATCGTGTGCCATTGGCATATCTTCTGAACTTGGCCTATTTTGCCGGCCTGCCATTTTATGTGGATGAGCGTGTGTTAGTGCCGCGCTCACCGATTGCCGAATTGATACACAACGGTTTTGAGCCTTGGTTAGCGCAGGAGCCACAGCGCGTATTGGATATGTGCACGGGCTCTGGTTGTATTGCGATTGCTTGTGCAACCGCATTTGAAGATGCCTTGGTTGATGCCACCGATATTTCCTTAGATGCCTTGTCAGTGGCGGCGATTAACGTTGAGCATCATGATTTACAAGAGCGTGTGCACTTGCTGGAATCGGATGTATTTAGCAAGCTGCCGGGCCAGCGTTATGACCTGATCGTTAGTAATCCACCGTATGTGGATGCTGAGGATATGGCGGATTTGCCAGAAGAGTTTTTGCGTGAGCCCGAGTTGGGTTTGGCAGCAGGCGCGGATGGTCTTGATATTTGTAAGCGTATTTTGGCAGAGGCCGCAGACTATTTGAGTGACGATGGTATTTTAGTCATTGAAGTAGGCAATTCACAGTGGGCCTTAGAACAAACCTTCCCAGATGTAGCGTTTGAGTGGGTGGAGTTTGAAAACGGTGGCCACGGCGTGTTTGTGCTGACTGCAGCGGCATGCCGAGAGCATCAGGCGTTATTTGAAAGCGCGATTTAATTGATCAGTTGAGAGTGCAGCATGGCGGGTAATACGATAGGTCAAGTTTTTACAGTCACCACCTGCGGTGAGTCTCATGGGCCGGCATTGGCGGCGATTGTGGACGGTGTGCCGCCGGGTATAGCGCTGACAGAGGCTGATATTCAAATTGATTTAGACCGTCGTAAGCCCGGTACTTCTGCATTTTCGACTCAGCGTAAAGAAGAAGATGTGGTGCGTATTTTGTCTGGGGTGTTTGAGGGTAAAACTACCGGCACGCCGATTGGCCTGCTGATTGAAAATACCGACCAAAAATCGAAAGACTACGGCAATATTGCCAACACCTTTCGCCCTGCGCATGCCGATTACACCTATACCCACAAGTTTGGCTTTCGTGATTATCGTGGTGGTGGCCGCTCCAGCGCACGCGAAACCGCCATGCGTGTTGCAGCTGGTGCGATTGCCCGTAAAGTTTTGGCCGAACAGTTCGGGGTCAGTATTCGTGGTCGTGTAACGCAAATTGGCCATGTCAAAGCGCAGTCGTGTGACTGGGATTATGTTGGCCAAAACCCGTTTTTCTGTGGTGATCGCGAAGCGGTAACCGCCATGGAAGAATTGGTGCTATCTATGCGTACTGAGCACTCCAGCATTGGTGCTTTAGTGGAAGTGTTTGCCAGTGGCATGCCTGTGGGCTGGGGCGAGCCAGTGTTTGATCGCCTGGATGCTGATATTGCCCATGCCATGATGAGCATCAATGCCGTGAAAGGTGTGGAAATTGGTGATGGTTTTGCGGTTGTTGAACAACGTGGCGAAAACCATCGGGACGAAATAACCCCAGAAGGCTTTTTAAGCAATCATTCGGGTGGTGTGCTGGGGGGTATTTCCAGCGGCCAAGACCTGATTGTGCGCATAGCTCTTAAGCCGACATCGAGTATTACCACACCCGGTCGCAGTATTACTGCTGCTGGAGAGGCAACAGAGGTGGTGACCAAAGGGCGTCATGATCCCTGCGTTGGTGTGCGTGCTACACCGATTGCAGAAGCTATGTTAGCGATTGTGTTGCTAGACCATGCCTTGCGTCATCGTGGCCAAAATCATGGGGTCACTTGTGCGACACCCATCATTCCTGCACAGGCGCCGAGTGTTAAGTAACGGTCAGCGTCTGTGAGCAGCCCCTTTGTGCGCTTAGGCGCATTTTACTTTTTCTATTTTGCCGTCATTGGCGGCTTTCAGCCTTATTGGGGGCTGTACCTGCAAGGCCAAGGCTTCAGCCCAGCGGCCATCGGTGAGCTGATGGCCATTGTCATGGCTACGCGTATTATCGCACCTAATTTTTGGGGTTATATCGCTGACCACACCGGTAAACGCCTTCAGCTTGTGCGTTTTGGCGCGTTTATGATGCTGGTGGTTTGGCTAGGTGTGTTCTGGGCGCGTGAATACTGGTCACTGGCTCTGGTTTTATTGGCATATGGTTTTTTCCAGAATGCGATTCTGGCGCAGTTTGAAGCCGTCACCATGGCGCATTTAGGCCAGCGTCGGGAGCGTTATAGTTTAATTCGGTTGTGGGGGTCGCTAGGGTTTATTGTGACCGGCACCGGCCTAGGTATTTTGTTTGATCATATTTCAGTTGATAGCTTGCCGATGTGGTTGCTGGCCTGCGCCTTGGCAACTTGGCTGTCGTCGATGCTGGTGCCTGACATTAAAACGCCTAAGCGCCATGAGGCCAGTGATGGCCTATGGACTATCTTAAAGCGCCAACCGGTGTGGGCATTTTTTATCGCTCATTTTTTATTGCAGTTTTCTCATGCACCGTACTACACCTTCTACAGCATTCACTTAGAAGAGCACGGTTATTCACGTACCGAGATTGGCTGGTTGTGGGGCGTGGGTGTGCTGGCGGAAATTGGTTTGTTTTTGGTTATGCATCGTTTTATGCCTTGGTTAGGTGAGATGCGACTGATGTTATGGAGCCTGTTGCTTGCCGGCATGCGCTGGTTGGTGATTGGTTTTATGGTTGATAGCCATCTGGCGATTTGGCTGGCGCAGCTGCTGCATGCGGCCAGCTTTGCCACCTTCCATGCTGCCGCCATGGTCTTAATCTATCGTCACTTTGGTGATGGCCATCAAGGCCAAGGTCAAGCAATTTACAGCATGTTGTGGGGCATGGGTGTGGCTATCGGCTCGTTATTAACTGGTATGGTTTGGGCTACCACAACCAGTGCTTGGGTGTTTGCAGCAGCGGCGCTTATGTGTTTGCTGGCTTGGGGGATATTAATGCTAACTCGTCAAACTTCGACTAGTTTTCCTCTGCCAAATCACATAGCCTAATTAGTCCTTTTTGAAAGTGGTGGAGTATCTTTGTGAGTGCGTCAAATAGTCCTGAAATTACTGTGTCGAGCTTAGACTTAGCGCGTTTGGAGGCGCTGTTGTCTCGTGCCGACGTTAATGGCAGTGAGGCAGGAGACTTGCTGCAAACAGAGCTGGATCGGGCAGAAATTTTGCCGCCTGAAAAAATGCCATCTGACGTGGTTACAATGAACTCTGTAGTTGTCTTCAAGATTGAACAGACGGGTGCTGAGTTTGAGCGTACGCTGTGTTACCCATCACAGACTTCTGAAAACAGTGTGTCAGTTTTGGCGCCTGTGGGAATGGCTTTATTAGGATTGCGTATTGGCCAAACCATTGAGTGGCCTGGTCCCGATGGACGTTCTTTACAGGTCACAATAACCGATATTCGTTATCAGCCTGAGCGCGCTGGCGATTTATCGCGTTAATTTAGTTTAGTGTGCGTGCAAATCGGCTTGAATTACGCGTACTAAATTAGCGCCTCTTACACGACAGGCGGGCAGGGCATCGGCAAATTGACGCGGTGCCCACAGCTGAGCATGGTGGAAACCGGCTTTTTTTAGAGCCGCTTCGGCCATGGCCTCGTTGTCAAAATGCAAATGTACCCGCCCGCGAACAAAGTGCGACAGCATGCTGACAAAGGTTTTGCTGGCTGGCAAATTGTCTAAATTGGCTAAATGAATGTCGGATAGGTACAGCGCATACGGGAAGGGCTTAATGGCTTTGACAAAACGCGCCCACATACCGGTTACTGTTTCTGTATCGAAATAGTTAATCAAACCCTCGGTAATGATCGCGATGCCCTGCTGTTTATCTAGGCTATCGACTAGTTGTTGAAGACTATCTTCACCGCTATCACTTAAAGCATTCAGAGCGACTACCGAATGGTTGTCCCGCAGCAAGCCGCCGGTATCAAGTAAGCGCTGCTTATGAGCAGCCATGCTGGGTAAATCGGCTTCTATATAGCGTATTTTACTGCCATATTGTTCGCAAAATCGCCAGCCTCTGGGTGATATTCCGGCCGCAATTTCAATAATTTGAGTAACTTTCCCAGAGTTAATGGCAGCATGAAGTTGCTTATCGATAATGCTATGTCGTGCCAATAAAAAGGACTCCAGTGTCGGTCCTTTGAGTTTGCGCGACAAAGCCATGGGTAGACGTAACGCATTGTAAAAAACACTGCCTTGCCAAGTCTTGAAGGCCGGATGTGATAGATGATGCTGCAACCAAACAGCACCGGTGTAATAGGCTGTAGGGCTAATTTGTTCGGGTTTTTTATTGTTATTTTCCATTTACGCATCCTGTGATGAATACAAACACAAACCCTACATCACGCTATTTTAATTTAGCTACGATGGCTGTATTACACACGGAGTATAGCCAGATGAATGGAATTGCCAATCATCCAATTGAGCCGGTGCAAGACGAGATCACACAACTGCGCCAGCGCATTGCCGAACTTGAGAACGAATTATCAAGTCAGCAACTGGAAACCGAGATTGCAGACTTGCAAATGCTGCGAGCATATAACTTTTTGCTCAGTATTTATAACGTAGTGCCGGGCCTGATGTTAGTGGTCGATGACCGTGGTGTGATTCGCCAAGCAAATGCAGAAGCAGGCCGCATTTTAGGTTGTAACGAACAGACTTTGCGCGGCCATTTATTGACTGACTTCATGGCGGGAGCCAAGGCTGAAGTGAAAGCGTTGCTACAAAATCCAGATCATCCAGCCATACGCCGCGAGGTTGAGTTTAATACCGTAGCCGGCGACTATTTCCCCGTATTGTTAAGCATGCGAGCTACACGGAGTGACAAGGTAGATCGTGTGCTTTTAGTGCTGATGGGCTTGGATTTGCGGGAGCGTAAACAGCTCGAACTTAGCTTGCGTCATGCTCAAAAGCTGGAGTCAGTTGGCCAGTTAACGGCTGGTATTGCTCATGAAATCAATACACCCATGCAATACATTGTGGATCATATGGGTTTTGTTGAAGAAGGCCTGACGCACCTCATTGAGTTGGTTCAGTTTGCTAATAAAATTATCTTACCTACACAAGAGAAAGCGTGGCAGTTAGAAAAATCTGCTGCTGACTTCGACTTTTTTGCCAGTCGTGTTCCCAAGGCGATTGGCCGCATTAATGATGGTGTTGGCCGAGTCATTGATATTGTCAGTGGTATGCGTGCTTTTGCACACCCAGGTGTGCGCCATGAAATGTCCGATTTAAATGCACTGCTTGAAAGCAGCTTGTTGTTGGCCAGTAGTTTGTACCGCAACGTGGCTAAAATTGATCGATTATTGATGCCCTTACCTCAAGTTCCTTGTATTCCTGGCGATATAGGACAAGTGTTAGTGAATTTAGTGAGCAATGCATCACATGCCATTCGTGAGTTTTACGGTGATCAGGAGCAGGGTGTAATTCGCTTAAAGACAGGTGTTTGCGATGACGGTGAGTCGGTTTATTTGATTTGTGAGGACAATGCCGGCGGTGTGCCAGCGCCAGTACAGCATCGAATTTTTGATCCGTTTTTTACCACCAAACGAGTGGGAGAAGGGTCGGGGCAGGGCTTGAGTATTTGCCAGAATATTATTTGCACACGACACCAAGGCACTATCCGCTATGAGCCAGTACTGCCTCATGGTGCACGATTTATCATTACTTTGCCGCTTGGATGAGCTATGAATAGTCCGCTATCACTGCAGTCGCCACAAATTTTATGCATTGATGACGATCCGGATTTATTGGATGGCCTAACACTGTCCTTGCGTCGTTTAGGGGAAGTACACACCGCGCCAGATGGTGATAACGCTTTAGTGCTGGCAGCTCAACTGCCGCATTTAGCGGTAGTGGCGTGTGATATGCGTATGCCTGGGCGAAACGGGGCAGAAGTGCTTAGCGCATTTCGCGAACAATACCCCGAAGTTACGCGTATTTTGCTGACCGGTTTTGCCGACATTCCATCTGCTATTGCAGCGGTTAACCAAGGCAACTTGTTTCGATTTTTAAGCAAGCCCGCCACCAATGATGTACTTCAAAAAGCAGTTTATGACGGTATTAAGCAGCATCAGTTAGTGATTGCTGAACGGCAGTTATTAACACAAACCTTGCGCGGTAGCGTTGAGGCCTTGTCCGAAGCCTTAGCAATGTCGAGTCCTGCCGTATTTGGTCAAGCCAAGCGGGTAGCGACATTAGTAAAGGCTTGTGCGAAAGAGCAGTACGGTCAGTCTGACTGGATGATGGAAAGTGCAGCATTTTTGATCAACTTAGGCTTAGTTGGATTGCCTACCGAGGTGCAAGAAAAAGTCTTAGAGCGTCAGCAGTTGGATGCGGCCGAAAAAGAGCTATTAGATCAGGCGCATTTACGCACTATGCATTTGCTGACCAATATTCCTCGCTTAGAGCAGTTGCGCGATTTGTTGCGTTTTATTCAACCCAAAACCGGCGGCCAATTAGAGACCCCGACCGATCAGCATGGACTGCTACGAGAAAAGGCGGCATTGATCCGAGCTATTATTGTTTATGTGTCTTATGAGTCTGCTGGTCAAACCATGCCCAGCGCACTGAATAAAATTACGCAAAAGTATCCGTTGTCTGAGCGTTTATTAGCGGTGATTCGTAAGCAAGTTGGCGACAGTTTATTGGTGGATTGCCAGGTTAGCCTGCCGATTAACTTGTTACGCCCGGGCATGATTTTGAATAAAGCGTTGTATACGCCTTCTGGCATTATGGTGGCGCCAGCGGGTTATCAAATCATGGAAGGCTTCAGTTTGCGTTTAATGGCGTTGTTACCGAAAGCAAAAGAGCAACTTTATTCTGTTCGGATTCCTTCGCACATGGCAGAGTACGCATCATTATTAAAAAATGAAGGCGTCTAGCTATTGTGATCGAATGTACTACAGTTGCGTTGACGGCAGCAGATGGTTATGTGCTGGCTGCAAAACGCTATGTCAGCGCGCAAGCAACAACACGTGCGCGTTTATTGATTGCCGGTGCCACTGGCGTACCACAGGGGTTTTATCGTCGGTTTGCTGAGTTTGCCGCAGAACAAGGTTTCGATGTCTTAACCTTGGACTATCGTGGCATTGGCGAGTCAGCGCCTGAATCGTTGATTGGCTTCAGTATGGACTACCGTGACTGGGCGCGTTATGACTTGGCGGCAGCAGTAGCAGCGCATCATAGTGACTCCATGCCGTTGGTATTGGTGGGGCATTCATATGGTGGCCATGCCATTGGTATGTTGCCCAATCATGACTTAATCAGCGCGGTGTATACCTTTGCTACCGGAGCTGGCTGGCATGGATGGATGCCTTTATTGGAGCGTTGGAAAGCCTGGTTTATGTGGAATGTGCTGGGGCCTGTGTTAACGCGCAAATATAAATACCTCCCAGGTCGACAATTAGGCTTGGGTGAAGACATGCCATTAGCAGTATTTAAGCAATGGCGCCGCTGGTGTAGTTATCCCAATTATTTTTTTGGCGACCCTAGGCTGCCTGGTGTGGCGGATCTTTATGCCGCTGTAAAAATTCCCATGGTAGCGGCTAATGCCACAGATGATTGGTGGGCGTTACCACGCTCACGCAACGCTTTTATGGCGTATTACTGCAATGCACCGATGATTGGTTTGGACATTGATCCGCGTCAAATCGGCCTAAAACACATTGGTCATATGGGGTATTTCCGTTCGCAAGCTCAATCACTCTGGCAGCCAGCACTGGATTGGTTGATGCAGCACGCACGATAAACTCTTGTCAGACAATCCAAATGCCATTATCGTGACCGCCAAGTCATTTTGGAGTTGCGTTAATGCCATCAATCGTCAATCGCGTTAAGTCACTGCCTGGATTAACGGGTCTTCGTCTATTAGGTAAAGTGTTGTCTTTACCTCGGCCACTGGTGTTATTGGGGCCAGACTCTGCTATTCGCCTTTGTGGCACCATGGCTGACCAAGGCTTTCAACGTGTTTTGATTGTCACTGATGAGGTGCTGCATAAGTTAGGGGTAGTTGATCCTCTGCAGGCGGCACTAACCGCACGTGGTGTGAGCTGTTTTGTGTTTTCGGAAGTCACTCCAGACCCCACATTTGACGTGGTTGACGCCGGTTTACGACAACTCAAAGCGGTTAATGCTGATGCTCTATTAGTGGTGGGCGGTGGCTCAGCTATTGATGCCGCTAAAGTGATGTCACTGGCTGCTACTACGGGTAAAAATCCACGTGATTTAGTCGGTGTGTTAAAAGGTCGCAAACCTGGTTTGCCGATGTTTGTGGTGCCTTCAACCTCGGGTACAGGCTCAGAAGTGAGTGTGGCAGCGGTAATTTCCGACAGCCTCACGCATCAAAAATCACTGGTGATTGATACTAATTTAGTGCCGGTAGCGGCGGCGCTGGACCCAGTCATTAATGCCGGTATGCCAGCATCGGTGACGGCAGAAACCGGTGTGGATGCTCTCACGCACTGCTTGGAGGGCTGGTTGAGTGAGTTCTCGAATGCTGAAACGGATGGTTATAACCAAGCAGCTGTTCGACTCATTTTGAACAACTTAGCCACGGCCTGTAATGAGCCGAATAATCTGGCTGCGCGCGAAGCAATGGCGCTGGGCTCGCATTATGCAGGTTTGTGTTTAAGCACAACGGCTGTCGGTAATGTGCATGCGATTGCCCATCAATTGGGTGGCCATTATCGTATTCCGCATGGCCGTGCCAATGCCATGGTGTTGCCACATGTGCTGCGTTTTTATCTGCCGCATTGCAAAAAGCGCCTAGGCTTATTGGCGCGTAAAATTGGG
>CAYYWS010000005.1:13535-27069 GCA_964473955.1 uncultured Paraperlucidibaca sp.
TGTGGCCATTGTTGGAGTGGTTTTTACATCGCTATTTATTACATGCTAAGCCATGGAAACTGGGGCCTTGGTTGATTGACCCTGACTACGCCCGTAAGCATCGTGAACATCATGCCAAGCCGTGGTTAACAAAACTTACATTTTTGCCGATTTATGTGCCATTGCTGTTAGCGCCATTATTGCTGGTTATTGCCGCACTAAGTTCAGTGCCAACGATAGCCTTTAGTGTGCTTATTGGTTTGGGTTTGGCTGCACTAAACTATGAATGGACCCATTGGATTGTGCACACGCGTATTCAGCCGAAGAGCACTTATTACAAACGTGTTTTTCATAACCATCGTATGCACCATTTCCGCCACGAAGGTTATTGGTTTAGTTTTATGCTACCTGCCTTGGATCGTTTTCTAGGCACTGGGCCAGATCATAGTCTTGTTCAGCCTTCTGGCACTGCACGTAATTTAGAATCTACGATTCAGTCTTAGTGTGCTGGATCGGCGGCAGTGGTTGGGCCAATGTCGCCGGTTTGGCCATGGCGCCAATAAACGCACCAAGCCCTGCTAATAAAGCACCGGCGCCGCTGCCTAAGGTCAGTGATTCACCTAATAAAGGCACAGCTAGTAAGGTGGCTAATACCGGCACTGACGACATAATCATCACCACCTTGACCGCACCCAAAAGTTCAGCAGCTTTGGCATAAGTCCACATTGCTAAACAAACTACTAAAAAGCCTTGGAAAAAAGCTTGCAGTGCAACTTCACTTATTGGTGCTTGATGAATCTGCTTAGGTAAAAATAATGCGTATAACGGCAAGTACAACACAGCAGAGTAGGCCACGATTGCTAAGGTGACATCAAAAGGCCGTAAGTCCCAGCGTTTCAGCAATACCGTAAATAATGCCCAACAGATGCTGGCTCCCAGCAACATAATGTCGCCCGGCAGCGCCGCTAAACCATGACCAAAGCCATGTAGGTTGGATAAAAATAATGTGGTTACGCCGGCCAAGATCAAACAAAGGCCCAGCAGTCGCAAGCGACTGGGAATTTCTTTAAGAATCAGCAGTGCCATAATCGTGGTAAACAATGGCAGCATGCCCGACAGCAGAATGCCGCCATGGCTGGCGGGGGCGATGCTTAAGCCACCATAGGCTAGCAGCGGATAAATAATGCCCACCACAATGGCTAAACCGATTGCATGTTTTGATAAAACACGACGACGGCTAGGCTGAATTAAGCGCGGAAACCACCAAGGTGATAGCACAATAGCAGCGGTGCCAATGCGCAATGCCGCTAGATCGTAAGGCGTTAAAAGTCCTTGGCCACCATGGCGTGAGGCGATCACAAACCCAGCCCAAATCATCAAAGTAAAGCCAGCAAAAAAGTAGCCGGCATGCGGGTGTTGGCTGGGTGACATGAAAGCGTCTCTGATCCGTGTATATAAGTACTACAAGCTTAAACTAGTTTAGGTGACGACTGGCGATAGTGGTGCTAGCCTATTGATATGAATAAGACTAATGATGCATTTCGGGCGCAGTATCGAGCAGGTATTTCGCGCTTTTACAGTGCTAGCCTTCATGCCGGCTTTGTTTTTGCTTGGGGGCTTGCAGTGAGCGCGTGGTTAATACTGCAGGTTCAGGCTATGTCTGCTTTAGTGTGGTTAGCCATTCCAACCGCTTTGCTGTTTTTTAATCTGGGTGAATACACCGTTCACAAGCAGTTAGGCCACATTAAAAAGCCGTGGGCACGCTTGTTTTACCAACGACACACAGGCGATCACCACAGTTTTTTTGTGCCAGGACGTCTGCACTACGAATACAGCCATGATTGGCGTGTGATTTTATTTCCACCGTGGTTAGTGGTGGTGTTTAGTGTGCTGCTGGTTGCACCTGCATGGTGGCTGTTGGGCTTTTGGGATCCTAATGTTGCTGCGGTTTTTGCAGCGACGTTAATGATGAGTTATTTGTCGTATGAGTTTTTTCATGCGGTGGCGCATTTGCCCGATAGTCATTGGTTAACCCGAGTGCCGGGTTTGGCTTATATGAAAGCTCATCATGCGCTACATCATGAGCGTGATGTGATGACGCAAGCTAACTTTAGTATTGTGTTTCCGTTTGCTGATTGGTTGTTTTCAACATGGCGTAAACAACAAAAAGCCCGCAAATAAGCGGGCTTTTTGTTAAACCTAAGTTAGGCTTTTTTCAGTTTCTTCAGCTGCTTTTTCAGTTTTTTCTCTAATTTAGAGATTTTGGCTTTGATTGATTTTTTAACTGATTTTGCTTTTGACATGGTGTAACTCCTGATTGATTTAGAGCGTATTGCTCTGTCGACAGTCGAAGGTCACTTGGGTGAGGCTTCATGATCTGCCATAAACGTGCGTATAAATCGGCGGATTTCTCGTGCAGCGCTGGTATCGAGCTCTTCACAGAGGGCGATAAAGCGGGCGCGGTCCTCATCGTTGATGCGGATGATAAGCTGGCTATCTTTCTTTTTCGTTGGCGTTTTAGACATGTTTCATTGCCTCCGAAAATAAATAACAAGCGATCATTAACCGAAAACGCTTAAACACCATATAGGCTATCTTTGTGATAGTCAATGTATATACATTTTATTAATTTATATGTCTTTTGATACAAAAGTATCTTTTGGTGCTAAAGTATAACTACGTTATCAATCTAGGAGCAGGGCATGCTGTTGTTGGGTAAGGATACAAAAAGGCAGTGGTCAAATTGGTCAGGAATTGCCAAAACAACACCTTCTCGCTGGCTCACCCCTAATACTGAAACGCAACTAATCGATGCGTTACGAAGCAACTCCGGCCCAATACGCGTTGTCGGCTCCAGTCATTCGTTCACACCATTATGTGCAACTGACGACACCTTAATTGATGTGGCCCAGTTGAGCGGGCTGGTTAGCCATGATCCGGCGTTATGTCAGGCGACTATCTGGGCGGGCACGCAATTACGGCATGTCGGTGAGCCGCTATGGCAACTGGGACAAAGTTTAATCAATCAAGGTGATGTTGACGTGCAAACCTTGGCTGGTGCCTGTGGTACTAGTACACACGGTACAGGCTTAGGGCTAGGCTCTTTTTCGGCGAATGTGCGTGGCCTGCGTTTGGTCACGTTATCGGGGCAGGTGATTGAAGCAGATGCCAATCACAACGCCGATATTTTTAAAGCAGCCGCGACTTCACTCGGTGCGTTGGGTGTAATCAGCCAAATCACGCTGCAAAACATGCCGTCATATCATTTGGCGCAACATGAATATATAGCGCCATTCTCTGACACGCTGGATAACTTTGAGCAACATTGTCTGCAGCACCGTCATATTGAGTTCTTTAGCTTTTTTCAGGCTGATGAAGTCATTGTTAAAACTCTAGATCTGACTGAAGAGCCTGCCAGCGCTAAACCACGCGTTGAATTGCCAGTGAGTAGCATTTTGAATATTAGCTCTTGGCTGGCGCATGGTGTGCCGGGCATGTCGCGCTTAATGCAGAGGTTGCTGCTGACATGCCAAGGCGAGACTCATAAGGTGGGCCCTGCTTATAAAGTGTTTCCCAGTCCTCGCAGCTCACGTTTTAATGAAATGGAGTATGAGCTGCCGTTTGCCAATGGCGCGGACTGTTTGCGTGAAATTATGTCCGCCGTACGTGCCAGCCGTTTACGTACTTTGTATCCAGTCGAGTTTCGACGAGTCGCTGCTGATGATGTGTGGTTGTCACCATTCCAAGGGCGAGACAGTGCGTCGATATCCATACACCAGCATGTTTGTGCTGATCACCGACCACTCTTTGATTTAATTGAACCTATTTTCTGGCGCTATGGCGGCCGTCCACACTGGGGGAAGTTGCACTCATTGTCGGCACATGAGTTAGCTCCACTTTATCCGCATTGGCACGACTTTGCCGAGGTGCGCCAACGTCTAGACCCACATGGGCGCTTGCTAAATACGCATTTGCGTAAGGTGTTATTAGCATGAGTGCTCACAACCAATACTTCCAAGAGCTGCAAACGACTTTGTTGGCAGATTGTGTGTGTGCGCCTACGCTGGTGATTGATCAAGACCGCTTGCTACACAATATGGCGCTGGTGCGCGATTTTGCTAAACACAGCGGCCATCAACTGCGCGTTGTGGAGAAGTCGTTACCCTGCGCGGACTTGTTGGCTTTGGTGATGCAGCACTGGGGCAGTCAGCACCTGATGTCGTTTCATCTGCCGTTTTTGTTGGCCGATGTGAAACGTTTTCCGGATGCTGACATTCTGTTAGGAAAACCTTTGCCGGTGACTGCTGCCGCGCAGTTCTATCGTGACTATCAAGCGCCTTTTAATCCGGCCAAGCAGCTGCATTGGCTTATTGATACACCGGAGCGGCTAACACAATATCTAAACTTGGCTCAGCAACAACAGCTGTCTTTGCAAATTTGTATTGAGCTCGATGTGGGGCTGCATCGGGGTGGTGTTGATAATGACACTGCTTTATTTGAGATGTTGTCCTGTATTCGTCAACACCCGCAGCAGTTATCGTTTTCAGGCTTTATGGGGTATGACGCCCATGTGGCCAAATTGCCCCGTATTTTTGGCACGCCAGATCAGCTCTTAGCTAAGTCATTAGCTATTTATCAGCAGCGTGTGTTGTTTACTAAGCAGCATTTTTCGGATCTGTGGCCAGCTTCGCCATTGTTGAATACGGCGGGAAGTCCAACCTACCGGCTGCATAACAATAATCGCTTATGCACGGAGCTTGCGGTCGGCAGTGCGCTGCTTAAGCCGACAGACTTTGACTTACCAAGCCTGGCACAGCATCAACCAGCGCTTTTTATTGCCACCCCAGTTTTAAAGGCACCGAATGCTTTGCAAGTACCGGGATTACCCGATTTAGCACGTGTGCAAGGTAGGCGTCCGGTGTTTCTTTATGGTGGGCAATGGCTAGCTAACTTTGTGTCACCCAGTGATTTAAAGCCGTGGCCGGTTTATGGCCGCAGCAGTAATCAGGATGTGGCCACAGTGAGGCGGAAGAGTGTGTTGGCGGTTGATGACTTAGTGTTTTTGCGCCCCACCCAGAGCGAAGCGGTGTTATTGCAGTTTGGTGCAATCCGCGTAGTGAGTGCGGGGCGGGTGGTGGCGCATTGGACGGTTTATAACGATTAACGCGCCATATTACTGGGGCGCATGTACTGGCCAACGGCCTTGTCCATTTCTAACTGCATTTGCTTCAGATGCTCTGGCAGTTTATTGGCATCAAACTTGATGCTGTTAAAATGCACCTTAGCGCGCTTCTCAATGGCTTCGGTGCTGAAGTAGGGCTCTTTGCGCAGGTTGTAGCGCTTGGCCATAACGGTTTCCATGTGGCGAGAAGCCATATCAAAACGAATGCAATCTAATCGATCGGTGGCTTGTTTATGGCACTTAGTCGACTCTTTCACCAAGCCTGGCATGCCCGCTTCGTTATAAGAACGCAGCATTTGGAACACAAATGCATCCAGTTCATAGTTGATTTCGCTATGAGCCGGTAGGCTGAATGTGCCGATAATAGCTAAGGCAGGAACTAACAATAGTCGCTGTGGTTTTTTCCAAGTGAACATAAACAAGGCTCCACGTTAAGTGTCGAAATCGGCTAGATCATACGCTCATGATCATTATAAAACGATGCTTCTTGCTGCAGAAGTTTGAGCATGGCGAGCGCTGCACGCGACAAGCTGCGCCGTGGATGGTGAACTACCCCTAAATGCCGTATGAGTTCACCATGTGAGACCTTTGCCGAAATCACGTCGTGATCACACATGGTGGCAGGCAACACACTCCAGCCCAACCCAATCGACACCATCATTTTGATGGTTTCTAAATAGTTTGTTTCTAGATGCACTTGTAGACGTAAGCCTTCACGCTGAAACATGGCCTCTGCAATTTGCCGAGTAAAAGTGTTGGTTGACGGCAAAATGGCAGGGTGATTAGCAAGATCGGTGGCATCGATATGGCCCTGTTGCTGTGCTAACGCCGCTAAAGGATGGTTGGCCGCTACCACAAATGCGAGTGGATCTGGCCATATCACTTGGCTGATGAGTCGCTCATCTAGTGCTGGCGGCAGCGTAACAATGCCCAGCTCCAGTTCGCCAGAGAGCACCGCGTCATAGGCTTGTTCAGAGTCAATAAAACGAATATCTAAGCGTACTTGTGGGTGTTGGTGACTGAATGCACGCAGTGCATTGGGCAGCCGATGCAGGCCAATATGGTGGCTGGTACCCATGGTCAGCGTGCCACTGAGTTCACCCGTGGCGGTTTGGGCATAATCTTGGGCCAGTCGGCGAATATCATCGAGCTCATGTAACCATTGCTGGGCGCGTGGCAACAAGACTCGACCGGCCTCTGTTAACACAATACGGCGGCCCACGCGGTCAAATAATTTGACCCCTAGCTGTTGTTCTAGCTGCTGAATACGCTTGCTAACCGCAGGCTGAGTGACATGAAGTTGTTCTGCAGCTTGTGAGAACGAGCTTAACTTTGCCACTGCCAAAAATGCGTTTAATACCGCGGTATCCATATGTATTCCAAATTGGAATTGATAATATAAAAACTATAAATTGGATTTATTGATTGCGCTAGCTTAATCTGCACACATCAAAACAGATATGTGAACTCAGGAGGCTGTGATGGCCGGTAAAACGTTGTATGACAAGTTATGGGATGACCATGTCGTTAGCCAACGCGATGATGGCTCGTGTTTGATCTATATTGATCGTCAATTATTGCACGAAGTGACTTCACCACAAGCGTTTGAAGGTTTGAAGCTGGCGGGTCGTAAGCCTTGGCGCTTAGATGCCAATGTCGCCACACCTGATCACAACGTGCCAACGGATAAAGCCGAGCGGGCTGGCGGTGTCGCCGCCATTGCCGATGAAACCTCACGCATTCAAGTGCAAACCCTTGATGACAACTGTCGTGATTTTGGCGTGGTGGAGTTCACCATTAATGATGTGCGCCAAGGCATTGTGCATGTGGTGGGGCCGGAGCAGGGTTTAACCTTGCCGGGCATGACGGTTGTTTGCGGTGACTCGCATACTGCAACACACGGCGCATTTGCCTGTCTTGCTCATGGTATTGGAACCTCTGAAGTTGAGCATGTATTAGCGACTCAGTTCTTAATTCAGAAAAAATCGAAAAACATGCTGGTGCGTGTGGATGGTGAGTTAGGCCCGGGCGTTACGCCAAAAGACGTGGTGTTAGCCATTATTGGCAAAATTGGCACTGCTGGTGGCAATGGTCATGCCATTGAGTTTGGTGGCCAAGTATTCCGTGATATGAGCATGGAAGGCCGTATGACCGTGTGCAATATGGCGATTGAAGCCGGTGCGCGGGTTGGCATGGTGGCTGCTGATGACAAAACCATTGAGTACTTTAAAGGCAAGCCTTACGCACCCAATGGTGAGCAATGGGAAGCAGCGGTTGCCTATTGGCAGACGCTGCACTCAGACGCGGATGCGGTTTTCGACACCGTCGTGGTGATGGATGGTGCCGCCATTGAGCCGCAAGTGAGCTGGGGTACTAGTCCAGAGATGGTGGTGTCGATTAATGCCAATGTGCCAACACCCGATGATGCGGTGGATGCCGTTCAGCGTAATTCGTTTGAACGTGCTTATCAGTATATGGGGCTTAAGCCAGGGCAAAAAATCACTGACATTCAGTTAGATCGTGTATTTATTGGCTCTTGCACCAACTCACGTATCGAAGACTTACGTGCCGCCGCCGCCGTCGCAAAAGGCCGCAAAGTGGCTAGCAGCATTAAACAAGCCATGGTGGTGCCGGGCTCAGGTTTGGTGAAGCAGCAAGCAGAAGCAGAAGGCTTGGATCAGGTGTTTCTCGAGGCTGGATTTCAGTGGCGTGAGCCTGGCTGTTCCATGTGTTTGGCCATGAATGCGGACAAATTAGGCTCTGGTGAGCACTGTGCGTCGACTTCTAATCGAAATTTTGAGGGTCGCCAAGGTAATGGTGGGCGTACTCATTTGGTGAGTCCAGCGATGGCAGCAGCAGCAGCGATTGCGGGCCATTTTGTCGACGTTCGCCACTTTTAAGAGGTTCATATGGAAAAATTTACCGTTGTGAAGGGCTTAGTGGCGCCATTGGATAGAGCCAATGTGGATACTGACCAGATTATTCCTAAGCAGTTTTTGAAGTCGATTAAACGCACCGGCTTTGGTGTGAACTTATTTGATGAGTGGCGCTATCTGGATGAAGGTTATCCTGGTCAGGACAGCTCAAAACGTCCGATCAACCCGGATTTTGTACTCAATCAACCGCGCTACCAGGGTGCCAGAGTGTTATTGGCGCGACAAAACTTTGGCTGTGGCTCTTCGCGTGAGCATGCCCCGTGGGCATTAAATGAGTACGGTTTTCGTGTGGTGATTGCCTCGAGTTATGCCGACATTTTCTTTAATAACTGCTTTAAGAACGGCATGTTGCCAGTCATTTTGACGGAAACGCAGGTTGATCAGTTATTCCGTGAATGTTTAGCAACGGAAGGCTACGAGATCACGGTTGATCTTGAAAAGCGTCAAGTGGTGACGCCAAGCGGTGAAGCGTTTGCTTTTGAGGTTGATGACTTCCGTCGTCATTGTTTGTTGAATGGTTTGGATGATATTGGCCTGACCTTACAAGAAGGTGATGCCATTCGCGCCTTTGAAGCCAAGGCGCAGCAGGCCAGGCCTTGGGTATTTAATGCCTTGAGTCGCGTATAATTAACCTTAATTACAAGATTTAAGAGATTGATTTAAATGAGTAAAAATATTGTTATTCTGGCTGGTGATGGCATCGGCCCAGAAATCATGAACGAAGCTGAAAAAGTGCTGTCGACGGTTAATCAGCAGTTTGGTTTGGATTTAAATTGGACCCATGAACTGCTGGGTGGTGCGGCGATTGATGCTCATGGTGTGCCGTTACCGGATCAAACACTGAATGCAGCGCGCCAAGCTGATGCGGTTTTATTGGGAGCGGTTGGTGGTCCAAAATGGGACAACATTGAGCGCTCCATTCGCCCTGAGCGTGGCCTGCTAAAAATTCGCGCTGAGCTGAATCTGTTCGCCAATTTACGACCTGCCATTTTGTACCCGCAACTGGCCGATGCCTCATCACTGAAGCCGGAAATTGTGGCGGGTTTAGATATTTTGATTGTGCGTGAGCTAACGGGCGGCATTTATTTCGGCCAACCACGTGGCATTCGTACTTTAGAGAACGGTGAGCGTCAGGGTTACAACACTGACGTTTATAGTGAGTCTGAAATTCGCCGTATTGCCCATGTCGCCTTCCAATTGGCGCAACAGCGCAACAAAAAGCTGCTATCGGTTGATAAAGCTAATGTGCTGGAAGTCACTGAGCTGTGGAAGCAAGTGGTGACTGACATTGCGCCGGAATATCCGGATGTTGAGCTTTCACATATGTATGTGGATAACGCTGCGATGCAGTTGGTACGTGCGCCTAAGCAGTTTGACGTCATTGTGACGGGCAACCTGTTTGGTGACATTTTGTCTGATGAAGCCGCGATGTTGACTGGTTCGATCGGCATGTTGCCGTCGGCTTCGCTCGATGAAAACAAAAAAGGTATGTATGAGCCTTGTCACGGCTCGGCGCCTGATATTGCGGGTAAAGGTGTGGCCAATCCATTGGCCACCATTTTGTCGGTGGCGATGATGCTGCGTTATACCTTCAAGGCTGAAGCTGCCGCTAAAGCCATTGAAACCGCAGTCGGTAAAGTACTGGATCAAGGCCTGCGTACACCAGACATCTGGAGTGAAGGCACCACCAAGGTGGGCACGGAATCGATGGGTAACGCCGTGGTCAATGCATTAATCAATTTAGGGGAATAAGTTATGAAAGTTGGATTAGTCGGTTGGCGCGGTATGGTGGGCTCGGTGTTAATGCAGCGCATGGTTGAAGAGCAGGATTTTGCTCTGATTGATCCGGTGTATTTCACCACTTCCAGCCCAGGTGCAGATGCGCCTAACTTTGGTGGCAAAGAAGCCGGTACGCTGCAAGATGCTAATGACATAGATGCGCTAAAAGCCATGGACACCATTATCAGCTGCCAAGGTGGTGATTACACCAAGGACATTTTCCCGAAACTGCGTGCTGCCGGTTGGGAAGGTTATTGGATTGATGCTGCATCAAGCCTGCGTATGAAAGATGACGCAGTGATTGTGCTGGATCCTGTTAATGGCGACTTAATTGAGTCGGCACTGGCCAAAGGTGTCAAAAACTTTATTGGCGGCAACTGCACCAACTCAATTTTGCTGATGGGTGTGGGTGGCTTGTTTAAGGCTGGTTTGGTTGAGTGGGTAAGCTCGATGACTTACCAAGCGGCCTCTGGTGGCGGTGCCAACCATATGCGTGAGCTACTGAAAGGCATGGGCGTGATTAATGCGGCTGTGTCAGACGAGTTGGCGACTCCCTCATCTGCCATTTTGGATATTGACCGCAAAGTAGCGCAAACCATTCGTGCCGATGTGCCGCGCGAATTTTTTGGTGCGCCACTGGCCGGTGGTCTGATTCCATGGATTGATGTCCAGCTGGAGAATGGCCAGTCCAAAGAAGAGTGGAAAGGTCAGGCTGAAGTGAACAAGATCTTGGGCACTGAAAGCACGATTCCAGTGGATGGTTTGTGTGTACGCATTGGCGCCATGCGCTGCCATAGCTTGGCATTAACCATGAAGCTGAAGAAAGACGTATCGCTTGAGCAAATTGAAGCCTTGATTAAAGAAGGTAACGACTGGGTTAAGTGGGTGCCAAATGATCGTGATGTGACTGTTCATGAGTTGACACCAGCAAGCATTACCGGCGGCCTGAAAATCGGCGTAGGTCGTGTGCGTAAGCTGAACTTAGGCCCAGAATATATCTCTGCCTTTGTGATTGGCGACCAGTTGTTATGGGGTGCAGCGGAACCGCTGCGTCGTATGTTACGCATTTTGCTGGCTCGGGGAGTCTGATGGCCGCTATTACGCAGTCGGTTGCTTTATTCGGTGTTACTGGCGAATTAGGCCGCGCATTTTTAGATGGTCTAGAAGAACAGGCGGCCTTTACTGGTCGCCTGCGCTTATTTGCCAGCGAAAAGTCCATTGAAGAAACACGTCTTTTTCGCGATAAGCCTTACTTAATTGAAAATCCGGATGGTGCTGACTTTAGCGATGTGAGTGAGGCTATCTTAGCGTTGCCTGCTGATATTGCAGATGATCTGGCACCACGTTTATTGGCAGCAGGTGTGCGTGTTTGGGATGCCACTGGCCACCTGAAAAACCTACCGCAGGCGGTCAACATCAAGGCGCAATCCGAGCATGACCTGCTCATGGTTTGTGATGATGCCTTGGCGATCGCCTTGCTGCCTTTATTGCAAGCCATCACTGAGTTGACGACGGTAGTGGCTGCTGATGCCACAGTCTTGCTACCGGCCTCACTAAAAGGGCGGCAAGGGGTGCGTGAACTGGCCTCACAAACCGGTGAGCTATTAAACGGCCGCGGTATTAGCCCAACTGTTTGGCCACAGCAATTGTCATTTAATGTGTTGGCAGCAGACGGCAGTTTTGAGCGTAATGGTCCAACCTTAAGCGAAAAACGCCTGCAGCAAGCATTACAGACACTGTTACCAGCGTTGCCAGTGCTTAGCTTACGTAGTTATGTGGTGCCCGTATTCTACGGTGCAACGATTGATTTGCGCTTAACACTGGCAGATAAGCCTAGCCGCTTAGCGCTAACAACGGCATTAAAAGCGGTGGTAGGCCTACAGCTTCATGATCGTGCGGACTATCGTGGTTTGCCAACACCGGTAGGTGAGGGCATTAGCGACCAAGTGCATGTATCACGACTACTGCTTGAAGGCAGTGAAGTCCGTTTGAGCGTGCTCTGTGATCCGTTACGTGCAGGCCTAGTGCGTTCCGTCTTGGATAGCTTGCTTAAGTGTAGTTAATTCGTCCACTATGTGGCGCAAGTATGTTCGGGAGATGGGAATGGGTTCTCTGTTAAGGCGTATTTTTTTGGTGTCGCTGGGGGTGGGTGTTGGTTTATTGCTCAGCGCATTATTAAGCCAGCGCGCACAGGCCTTTACCATCACCGAAATGCGGGCCTTATCTGCCCAGGGCGAACCACTTAAAATTCAACTACTTGTTGATGACTTAGATAGTCGAATAGATGGTCAGTTAGGCGTTCGCATTGCAGATGCGTCTGACCATGAGCGTTATGGTTTGCAACGACCTGCCTGGGCTGATCAGACACAATTCTTAGTACAATCGTTGGGTGCTGAACGCACTCGCATCATGATTGACGCACCACACTCACCAAGTTCAAATCTTGCAACATTATTATTGGAGTTTGCTTGGCCTGGGCGTTTACGTATCCAGCAAGTGGCTGTGCGTTTACCGGCTACGCAAGGGCCAGCACCAACCCGTAGCCAAATTGTGGCGACACCACCGGTAGTGATGCCTGTTGTACCAGCGTCGCCACAGGCACGCCCGTTTGTCGAAAGCACCACATATGAGTCAGTAGCCAATGTGGTTATTCCCGTACGTGGTGACCAAGTTCAAGTGCGCGCCGGCGATACGCTGAGTCAGATTGCCAATGAATGGCAGGCGCCAGGACTAACCTTGGCGCAAAAAGCGCAACTGATTGCTGAGCAGAATCCTCGTGCTTTTATTAACGGTAATCCCAATCTAATACGCCGTGGTGCACGTTTAACACTGCCGAGTGTGGATACCTTACCGGTGCCTGATGCCCAGGCGGCACAAGACTGGTTGTTGCAGGCGCCAACAGCGTCTGAAGCAGTGAGTCAGGCAGTTGTGGCGGGTGATGAGTCCATTCCTGCTTCCTCTGATAGCGATACTGCACCGCAAGAAATTACCTTGACCTTGGTTGGTGAGGGGGCGGGTAAAGGCAGTAGCTCAGGGGAAGGAGAGGCTGCTGACTCAGAAGCGGTTGCTCGCCAAGGACTTATTCAGCGCGGACAGGAGTTGAGTGACCGTCGTGAGCAGCTGCGTCAGCGACTGGTCGATGTAAAAGCGGAAAATGTTGATTTAGAACAGCGTTTACAAGTGGTTGATGAGCGCTTGGCCGCCATGACTGCCCAGCTGGCTGAGATTAATGATGTTGATCATGATCACGAGTTTGTGAATGAAGTCGATGCCGAGCCTGTTGTATTAACGGATACAACAGACAGCACAGCTAAGTCTTGGCTGATGACAACTCCCGGCCATACCTTGTTTGCTTGGTTTTTAGCGTTTTTAGTGTTGGTGTTTTTGCTCTTCATGTACCTATACGATCGATTATTTGGTCGCCAGCCAGCGCCGGTGGCCGCTGTGGCAGATCGACAAGAGCCCGTGGTAACGCCAACTCAAGTGGCTGAGCCAACGGTTGAAGACTTGCCTGTTGCTACGGCGGCGGTTGTGCCGCTAGATGACAACATTGATCCTGACGATGACGAATATGACTTTATGACCGATGCTCAAGAGCAGGCGCAGCAAACTCGCTTGGATTTGGCACAGGCTTATATTGAAATGAAGTTAGATGACA
>CAYYWS010000006.1:0-14484 GCA_964473955.1 uncultured Paraperlucidibaca sp.
CATTGGAAAGAAGTTTATCAAATTGACTAATCCGCTGGCCTAGCCTCTATGTGCTGACTACAATGCCGCCTTAAGCCGGCAGGCTGTCAGTTTGGAAGAAGTCAGTGGACAACCTTAATCCCCGTCAACGCGAAGCCGTGAAAGCCATCAGCGGACCAGTGCTGGTGTTGGCGGGTGCGGGCTCGGGTAAAACCTCGGTTATCACGCAAAAAATTGCCTACCTCATTCAAGAATGCAACATTCCGGCGCATAAAATTGCGGCCGTAACCTTTACCAATAAAGCCGCTCGCGAAATGAAAGAGCGGGCGGCAAAGTTGGTGCAGGGCAGTGAAGCCCGTGGGCTCATGGTGTCGACTTTTCATACGCTGGGCCTCAACATGCTCAAGCGCCACCCCGACACCTTTGGCTTAAAATCTAATTTTTCTATTTTTGATGCCGAAGACTCACGCACATTGCTCGGTGAGCTGCTGCATAAAGAAAATGCCAGTGATCGCATCGACTTGGTGCGCGGACTTATCTCTCAATATAAAAACAACCTGATTACACCCGCTCAAGCCATGAACCAAGTGGAGACTGACGTAGATCAGTTTGCCGCGTTGGTGTTTGAGCAATATGAGCGCCACTTACGCGCCTATAACGCGGTGGATTTTGATGACTTAATTGGTCGCCCCACACTGGCCTTACAAAATGATGCTGAGTTGCGCGCGCACTGGCAAAACAAAATTCATTATTTGCTAGTTGATGAATATCAAGACACCAACTCGGCGCAGTATCAATTAGTTCGCTTGTTGGTAGGCGCGCGCGCCTGCTTCACGGCAGTGGGTGATGACGACCAATCGATTTATGCTTGGCGTGGGGCACGACCCGAGAACATGGCCGAGCTGGCAAACGACTTCCCAGCGCTTGAAGTAATTAAGCTTGAGCAAAACTACCGCTCCACTAGCCGCATTTTAAAAGCCGCCAACGCGGTGATTGCCAATAACCCACATGTGTTTGAGAAAAAACTGTGGAGCCAACACGGGCCGGGGCAACCAATACGCATTGTGGCGTGCAGCAGTGAAGACACAGAAGCGGAAAAAGTGGCCACTGATATCTTGAATCACAAGATGATGCATCGTAACGAGTTCCGCGACTACGCCGTGTTGTATCGTGGCAACTTCCAAGCACGCATTATTGAAACCAAGCTGCGTGAGTTTCAAATTCCTTACAAGATCTCTGGCGGCCAGTCATTTTTCGCCCGTGCCGAAATTAAAGATGTGATGGCCTACTTACGGCTAATCATTAACCCAGATGATGACAATGCGTTCTTGCGCATTGTGAACACGCCAAAACGCGAAATTGGCCCTGCCACGCTAGAAAAGCTGGGTAGTTATGCCCAACAACGCGACTGTGCCATGTTATTAGCTTGTGACGAAATGGGACTATCACTGCATGTCGGTGATCGTGCTTACACGCGCCTGCAAGACTTTCATCAATGGCTACAAGACACAGCCCGCAATATCATCGATGGTGATGACCCAATCCAAGCTATCAAACAAATGCTGGCCGATATCCAGTATCAGGATTATTTACTGGATCAGTCCGCCACACCTCAGGCCGCTGAGCGACGTATGGAGTCGGTTAATAGCTTCTTAACCAGTGTTCAGCGCTTATGGGAAAAGGCCGACAACGAAGAAGATCGCGATATCGCTGCCGTGATTCGTAAGTTGGTGTTGCTGGATTTGCTAGAGCAACAAGCTGAAGAAGATGACAGCGACAAAGTTCAGTTAATGACACTGCATGCTGCCAAAGGTTTGGAGTTCCCGCATGTTTATTTAGTGGGCATGGAAGAGGAGCTGTTGCCACATCGCAACAGCATTGAAGCGGGCACGATCGAAGAGGAGCGCCGGTTGATGTATGTGGGCATTACTCGTGCCAAACAAACACTAACGCTAACTTATGCCTCACGACGCAAGCAGGGCGGGGAAGTATTACCCACAACACCTAGCCGCTTTTTAGATGAACTACCTGCAGATGACTTAGAGTGGAGCGGCAAAGAAAGTACGTCCAGCCCCGAGAAAAAGTTGGCCTTAGGCAAAGCCCACTTAGATAGTTTAAGGGCTTTGCTGAACTCATAAAAAAAGAGAGCTTAAGCTCTCTTTTTTTCGCAACTTAAAGATTACTTGACTTTAGCAACCATAAAATCAACTGCTGCTTTGATGTCATCATCCGAGCAACTTGCACAACCACCCTTAGCAGGCATAGCGTTAAAGCCATTAATTGAGTGCTGGTATAGAGTCTCTTTGCCTTGAGTAATACGTGCACTCCACTGGCTCTTATCACCCATCACCGGAGCACCCATTACGCCAGCACTATGACAAGCCATACATGCAGCGTTGTAGACTTCTTCACCAGAGCGAGCAACAGCGCCTTCGCTAGCAGCTGGAGCTGCAGCAACCGCTACTTCTTCAGCACAAGGTTGGCCTTCTAAGCAAACGGAGCCGGCTAAACGAATACGCTGGATCACATTATTGCTGGCAAACAACGAGCGTTCGCCCAATGGTGCAGCAGAAATCTCTTTTGTCGGCTTAGCATTTACACCAGCAGTGAATAACAGACCCACAACGGCCAACACAGTCGCAAATTTTTTCACGTCAACCTCTCTTATTGACTAGACAGCCTACTAGGCTCATTGAACCTGCGCAGTATATCCATATTCGCCGTAGGTCAAAAGCCTAATACCAACTTATACGACTAGTTGTCTTCACACTAGCGCACAAGTCTAGGACTGTTTGCCGTTAATAAGTGAAATTGACCCCAACGGTAACCTCAATTTGGCGCATATCTAAAACAATGTCTTGGTCAGTGGGATCAGAGTCCGCCTTAACGGTTTGACCTCCACTTAACAGCTGCACACGACTTAACGGATTTTTTCCGCGCACTGGGTTATTGGGTGCATACATAAAGGCGACATCAATACCTAAGCGCTGATTCACTTGGTGAGTCGCACCCAAGGTGTAGTGCTTTTCAATCACACCCGGTGCCAACACATTAAACAATACTTCACTGGCTGGGATGGGTTGTTTGGTTTGGCTATAACCCGCACGTAATCGCCATTCCCCTGCAACATACTCATAACCTACTTTATAAATTGTCATGTCTTGCCAACCAAAACCCGGGCCATTACTTGAACCTAAACAGGCATCACTCTGACTATTACTTCCCGATAGACGCGGTAGAGCACAATCATTCACAAAACGATTAGGATTTAGCGGTAAACCAACCGAGGCGACTTCGTTAAAATTGATTTGCTGCACGTCAATCAACAAACGCTGATTGGCGGTAGGCTTAAACGCCACGCCCACATTCCATGTCGACGGAATATCGAAATCACCTTGTTCAGCAAACAAGCCCTCATACTCTTTAAAGCGTGTCATATATATACGTGACTGCCATGATGCACCGACGTCTAGCATAGGATGCAACTGCGCCATCACCCCGAGACGGGCACCACCACCATAGGAAAACGAGTAGCCTTGATCACTGACCCGGTCCGGATTATTAGAAAATTGAGCAAAAGCGTTTAAGCCTTTTGCTTGGAAGCGTTGAGCTGCAAAAATAGGCGCGACACCAAGCGATACGGTATCGGTTACTTTGTAAGCATAATTTGGTGCCACAAAAAGCTGAATTAGATCAACCGACGTGGTGTCTTTGCCATTACCGCAAAAACCCAATAAATCAGCATTTTTAGCATTGCCGCCACCAAAGCTGCCCTCACACTCACTACCCGCCACACCGCCTAACAATGGCAAACCGCCCAACTTTGCAAATGAGGCTGAACCACCCTTATAGACGGTATTCAACCCGCCATTACCGTAAATCGATAATCCAAGGCTGCTGCGCTCATCAATAGGACGCACATAACCGAAGCCGGGAATGCCAAAAAGCTCCCGGCCGCTACGTAGGTTTTCGGGGGTAATTTCAAAGATGGCAAGACCTGCGCCGCTACTTTCACCCGCTTCATAGTCGCGAATCGGCTTAAACAAACTTAAATTCAAATCTAGCCGTTCACCAACCCAGACACTGCCGGCCGGATTGATCGTACTGATTAGCGCATCTGCGGCAAAGGCGGTGCCTGCGCCCCCCATACCACGTTGAGCGGCTGAATAACCATGAGCGAAGTAGCCATTGGTAGCGCCTGCCGTCGACGCCAGTAACAACAACGCAAGACCTAAGCCTGAGCGACGCATGATTTATCTCACAAATATTTCATCGGCGAAGGATACTGAAATGTGCTGCGCACACCAAAGAAGAAATACTGTTAAGGATATAACGCCAGCTTATAAGGCTGGCGTTATCTAAAGGGTTTAAAGCACGTAGTCGCGGGTGATGAGCTTGCGAGTCTCTACCCAGTACTTCCAAGTGAAGCCGGGCCATACCGTAAAGTTTTCACCTTTGTCGTTTAGGTACCAGCTCTTACAACCGCCAGCATTCCACACCATTTTCTTCAAGCGGTTATTGATTTTGTCCATGAATGCATCGACAGCTTCAGACTTCACTACCATGCGAGTGGACTTACGTTTATCCATCAACGCTAGCGCCTGCATAACGTAGTTAATCTGCGCTTCAATCATGAAAATAATGGAGTTATGACCAAGGCCAGTGTTCGGGCCTAATAACATAAACAGGTTAGGCATTTTGTCGATGGCAATGCCGTAGTAATTAGTAAAGCGGCCTTGCAGCGCCTCACGAATCTCGACACCGTCGCTATTAAAAATCTTCAGTGGCCCAAACGGATCCATGACATCAAAACCCGTGCCCAAGATAATCGCATCGACATCGACTGCCTTGCCATCAAAGTCGACCACTTGATTGCCTTTAACTTCTGCCACACCACCATAGACCTGCACATTCGGGCGAGTGATGGCCTTAAAGTAATTATTCGAGAACAACACACGCTTACAGCCCGGTGTGTAGTCCGGTGTCATTTTCGCTTTTAGCGCTGGATCTTTGATGGATTTATCTAAGTAACTTAGCGCCAGGCGCTTAATAAAGCCCATGAACTTAGGATTAATAAAGCCCAGCGCAAATGTTTCTGCCTGCCAATAAATGCCATTACGGAATATTTTCTGTGCACCCGGCACATACTTCAGTACGGTCTGAATATTTTTATGGATGGGGCCGTCTGGCTTAGGAATAATCCATGGTGGCGTGCGCTGGAACACAGTTAGCTGACTTACTTTGGGTGCAATTTCTGGCACAAACTGAATCGCACTGGCGCCAGTACCAATCACAGCCACACGTTTGCCCGTCAAATCAACTTCATGATTCCAGCGTGCCGAATGCCAGACTGGGCCGGTAAAACTATCCAAGCCATTGACTTTGGGTATGGCTGGACGGCTTAACGCGCCAATACCAGAAACCACAATACGCGCGGTAAGCTCATCGCCTTGGCTAGTTTTGACATGCCAGAGATCATTGGCATTGTCCCAACGTAGCTCCAACACTTCATTGCTGCCGCGGAAATGCGGTAATAAATGATATTTGCGTGCGCAATGCTTCATGTAATCCAAAATTTCGGCCTGACCAGAGTACATCCGGCTCCAACGAGGATTAGGCTCAAACGAGTAGGAATACATATGGGAAGGCACATCACAAGCGGCACCAGGATAGTGGTTATCACGCCAAGTACCACCAATATCAGCGGCTTTTTCGAGCATTAAGAAGTTATTACGACCGGCTTTTTTTAGGGCAATGGCCATGCCAATACCGGAAAAGCCTGAACCTACAATGATCACATCATACTGCGGCGATTGAGCTGCTGCGCCCATAAAAAAGTCCTCACACTAGCTGCGCGACCAGACGGTCATGCCAAAGCGGGCAGAATACCAGACTATTTACTGAGTTGCTTTAACAGCTCACGCATCATCAAGCGCCATTCTGCTGCGGCTTTAGCATCCTTAAGCTCTTCAACTGTTTTACCCAGCCCCAGTGCATCAACATAGGCGTTGCGCTGACACAACATCGAATCAATTTCTTTGCTGCGCAGCTCGGCGGCTGTTTCTTCCAGAAATTTGGCGGTTAAACGTGATGCTCGTAAGCGATTCCACACCAGTCGTGCACGCAGACGTTTATTACCTTTACGCGCCTCATGCACCACCGCAACTAACTCTTCCGTGGCCCAAACATCCGCAGCCGAGGCCGACAACGGCATCAGCACTAAATCGGCAAAGGCAAAGGTTTCACGTAAAAATTTCAGACTACGTGGTGGCAAGTCAATCACCACATAATCGACTTGGCTATCCAATTTATCCACTGCCATGGTCATGGCCTGTGCTGTTTCCGCAGCAATTAATTGAATATTCGGATCTTGGCGTAAAACAGCCCAACGTGAGCTGGTACCTTGTGGCAAGTCGGCATCAATAAGCGCCACTTTATGCTGCTGCGCTAAACTGCCGGCAAGATTGGTGGTGATAGTACTTTTACCTACGCCGCCTTTCAGCTGGGCGACGGCAATAATTTTAGCCATTGCAGCTCCTTGATTTGCTGCAACTATCCTACCCAATCCTAATGACAACTTCGATAGTTATTCCGTGACAAGCTGATGAAACATGCTTTGGTAATAACGTGCGATGGTGATGACTTGCTCATCACTTAAGGCCTTAACGAGTGAGCGAATAGTGGCATGCCCGGCCTTGATAATGGTGGCTCTCGCCAGCGCAGTCGCTTGCCGCTTAAAAAACGACAAGGTTAAGCAATCCACAAACTCGTCATAACAAGATAACGTGGTCAGATCGATAAAGTGCATTAATAACTTAGCTAAAGCGTCACGCGAAATCACTGCTTGATCGGCTACAGTCGATAGCTCTTGGATAAAGCTCTGGCCATCCTCGCTTGATAATTGATATCCAAACAAACGCCTCTGCGGCAAGTCCACACGACGGCGCAACATATAAGCCGCTAATTTATCTTGCTCCTCGATCGAGACATTACCCAGCAACTGCCCAAGCAGGCCGTGCATGGTTTTTAGTACCAACTTAGCAACTTTGTCGAGCAGTGCAGTGCCATCACCATTTTCATCACGCAATAACGCAATCACATTAATGGCCAAGGCGTGCACTACACCATCCACACCCATGATAGCTAAGCGACTGATCTCGCTTGGCTCACTGTATTCACCACTAGCGTGTTTAGTCAGTAGTGCATCAAGCTGAGCTTGGTGGTCATTTGCCAACGCGAAGCCAAAATAATAGGTCATCAATTATTTCCCCATAACTAATGGCAACAAAAATGACCTCGCCACATGGCGCAGAGCTTCATCATCATTTGGCGGCGCCATCAAGCCACCTGGCGTCAGCAAAATTGAGTGCAGCAAACGCCACAGCATCTCTGCCAGTAGATCAATCTGTGCTGTTGCCACGTATTTCTCCTGACGCAAAGTTGAGGCGACATACTGACTACCAAAGCGCAGCATGGCCTCGCCCTTGGTCGTCAAATAAGGCAGCAACCACTCTGGCTCAGTTTCTAACAACCGACTAATTAATGGGTGTTTGCGTGCACCATTAACCACAATGACAAAACCCGTCACAAAACGCTCTTCAGCATCGTTAATTTGCGCCAGCATACGTTCCACTTCCTGCATGGAGCAGAAACATTCACGCATTACCACTGCCTGAAACAGAGTGGGTTTATCAGCATAATGCCGGTATACCGTGATGCGCCCCATGTTTGCAC
Organism: uncultured Paraperlucidibaca sp.; assembly: GCA_964473955.1. GTDB lineage: Bacteria > Pseudomonadota > Gammaproteobacteria > Pseudomonadales > Moraxellaceae > Perlucidibaca. The sequence continues at coordinate 7,714 of CAYYWS010000006.1, forward strand.
GCTTAGCAACGTCTTCCATGGTGGTTTTACGTAGGCCAAATTCTAAAAACAAGGTGTAGGCAGCATCTAGAATATGGGTCGCGGTATCTTTGGCGGGTTCAAAAGCATGTTCAGACATTCGTCGATCCAATCGCCAGTAATCGTTTTAAAAAACGGCCAACATTGACCTCATGCGTCATCCCCATACCACCGTGCATTTGAATCGCCTCTTGCGCAATTTTTTGGCCATATTCTTTAACCATGGACTGCAAATGTTTAAATGTCTGTTCTGCATCAGCATCTAGCTGCTCGGCTTTTAGCGTTGCGGCCAACAATAATGACCGACATTGTTCACTCATCATAAACATGTCGACTAAGCGATGCTGTAATGCCTGAAAACTTCCGATGCTGACCCCAAACTGCTGTCGAGTTTTGACAAAGCTCAAGGTGTCTTTAACTAGCAGATCAATAATGCCGCAGGCTTCTGCCATACGTGCCAAACCTGATTCATGTAAGACCTGCTGCATGATCTCAACAGCAGCAATGCCCTGACTAAGTAAGCTAACCTCATCAATCAAAACATTCTGAAAGCGGACTTCCGCAGCCCGCGCTCCGTCGACTAAACGATGCCCTAAAATCGTCACACCAGGCTGATCTTGTTTCACTACAAATAGGGCTGGTTGGCCTGACAACTGCGCTAGCACAAATATATGTTGCGCAGCTTCACCATTTAAAACACAACACTTGCTGCCATTTAAGCAGTAGCCATCGAGCCTAACCTCTGCCTTCGTTTGATGATGCATTAGTGAGAATGCATGCTCGTACTCATGAATAGCCACCGCAAATTGTGCTTGCCCTAACATCAGCTCACTTAACCACTGTTCACGATGCGGATGCTGAATACGCTTCACTACCGCTCCAGCTAAATACGCATTGACCCATAGCGGTTCAACCATCAAGCCCTTAGCCAAGTTTTGAAACAACACCATACTGTCTTGCAGTCGACCACCTAATCCACCGTCTGCCTCTGCAAATGGCAGGCTTAACCAGCCTGCATCGATAATGTGCTGCCACTCATATTGGCCCTGCTGGGTCAGAAATCGTTCAGCGCTATCAGCCAATAAGCGCTGATCATCATCTAGCTCAAAATTCATCTGATGCGCTCCTAAAGACCTAAGACCATTTTAGCGATGATGTTGCGCTGAACCTCATTGGAACCGCCATAAATCGATGTAGCACGTGTATTCAGGTAATGAGGCATTGCAGTTACTGCATATTCAGGCCCCAGAGGCAGTGCTGGCGCTTTCGGCACCAAGGCCTCTGGCTGCCATATCAACGCTTGATGACCTAAACAACTCAACGCCAATTCGGTCAGCTTTTGTTGTAGCTCGGTGCCAATAATTTTAGTCATGGAAGAGAGTGCGCCCGGATTTTGTCCGCTGCCTAAGGCGCTTTTTATACGCTGCTCGGTAAACTCCAGCGCTGTTATGTCACGCTCACAACGTTGATAGGAAAGTTGAAAAAGCTCGTCTTTTTCCAGCACTAAGCCTGTGCTTGTTTTTTGCTGCTTAGCGATTTGCTGAATTTTACTAAGCTGTACTTTCAGCATGGGCGCATACTCTAAGCCGCCACGCTCAAACACCAGCAAATACTTTGCGACTGACCAGCCGTCATTTTCCTCACCAACAAGCTGGTTAACAGGCACCATTACATTGTCAAAAAACACCTCACATTGTTCTGGCAGCTCATCTAAACCAATAATGGGACGCACGGTAATGCCCGGTGTATCCATATTTATGAGTAAAAAACTAATGCCTGCCTGTGGCTTGGCAGTTTTACTGGTACGCACCAAACAAAATATTTTGTTGGCATGGTGAGCATAGGTAGTCCAAATTTTGCTGCCATTAATTCGATAGTAATCACCTTCGCGGACAGCACTGGTGCGCAACGACACTAAGTCTGACCCCGCATTTGGCTCTGAATAGCCCTGACACCAAAAGTCATCTCCAGACAAAATTCTGGGCAACAACTCAGCCTTTTGTTTTTCACTGCCATAACCAATCAAGCAGGGCCCACACATCATCAAGCCCATTGGAATAAGTGGCGGCGCGTCAGCCTTAATGAGCGCCTCCGCAAAAATAGCGCGCTGGCTTAAATTCCAGCCCGTGCCACCGTGCTCTTTTGGCCAATGAGGAGCAGCCCAACCTTGGCGATGTAAAATTCGCTGCCAAGCCATAGCAAGTTCTGGATCAGCAAACACTGAGGTCGCCAATTGTCCGGCACGACGAATCTCGGCAGTTAGGTGATCAGCCAAGAAGTCGTTTACTTCGGCCAAAAATTGACGATTTTCACGAGCAGCATTCAAGTTCATACAGCGCTTCCAGTCTTTTAAACAAGTTGACGACCTGATGAATTAGGCAGATTATGATACATAATTAATTATATGTATCATCGTTTCATCTCATGGCGCAACATTTTCTAGTGAGAGCCGTTATGCACCCATCGCCAAAGCTGTTTTTTAACCCGCCAGCAGAACCAGTCGTTGATGACTGGCCAGAAACGCTTAGCGCCAAAGCTTGGGATGAGCGTTATCCCGGCATATTGGATGCCGTTAATGTATTAGCAGGCTCTGCTAACGTTGTTATGCAACTGGCTTGGCCAGCGGTGGGTTATGGTGTTAAAGAAAGTCGTGTCAGCACGGGATCAATTCATAAGCATCCGATCAAACGTACACGCACTACGCTGACTTATCTTGCGGTGGCGCTTACCGGCACTACAGAAGAAAAACGTGCCTATCGAAAAGCCGTGAATGGTGCCCATGTGCAAGTGCATTCAACCGCTGAGTCGCCCGTGAAATACCACGCCATGGACCCAAATCTGCAGCACTGGGTAGCACTGTGTCTTTACAAGGGATTGGTTGATGTTTATAGCACCATGCATCAGTGCCCAGAGATTGCATACGATGAAGCTTTTCTACAGTTAGCTAAACCGCTAGCGACCACCCTACAGGTGCGCGCTAATCAATGGCCAGAATCGATCGCAGAATTTAATCAGCAGTGGGATAAGGGCTTAAGCCGTGCTCACATTGATGACAGCATGCGTGAGTATCTGCAGGGGCTGGTATCTCTCAGGTTTGCGCATCCATTATTGCGGCGCTTTTTGGGGCCATTTAATACTTTCATCACTGCGGGATTTTTACCACCAGAGCTGCGAACTGCCATGCAATATCACTGGCAGGAAGCTGATCAAAAGCGCTTTGATCGTATCTTGCGCAGAATAAGAAACATCAATAGCTATCTTCCGCGATTGGTTAGACAGGCGACTATGACGGCGTGCTTGTGGGATTTGCGCCGCCGCCTTAACCAGAAGGCTCACTTGATTTGAATTGAAACCCCCACCAAACGCAAGTAACATGCGGCCTCCGCTGTTATCTGCGCCCGTAGCTCAGCTGGATAGAGTACTGCCCTCCGAAGGCAGGGGTCGTGGGTTCGAATCCCGCCGGGCGCACCATTCTTTACATAAAATTACCATTCATCCACAAAAACATAACTTCCGTCGGCTTTGATGGTTTGTTCATGCGCATGCCTTTTTAAATATGAACACACTACGCCCCTCTAAGAATAACTCGGGGGTTTCCTCATGAAAAAAACGCTGCCCACACTACTCGCTCTGAGCGCCGCTATCACGCTAGCTGGCTGCGGCGGAGGAGGAGAAAGCAACGATAACGATAATGCCGGTGCCACCAGCCAACGTATTACAGGCACCAGCTCCATCGAGCCTCGCTTAAATTGTGAGGGCGCAGAATGTAATGAGATTGGTGGTTTTACTAAGCCGTTTGTTGAACCTTGGGGCCCAAGCGTGATGCGTGAGCTCAGCGAAACCGGCGAAATGCCACGCAGTGAAATTGAAGACCCACTACGTACCCCTAAAGGCAACCTGAAAAACCCATTAAAGATGGTGCCACAGGATGACCGCTGCCTGCGTATGGCCGACGGTCGTCCTACCGAGTGTAAACCAGCGGCTGGCTCTATTGCTTTGTTAGAAGATAACCGTGTGCTGTATTTCAATGCCTTAGAGGGCACAGAAGATGCAGAATTTAGCATCTTTTTTGAAGCCGGCACGGTGGTAACGAATGACCAAACACGAGTCATGACATTAAATGGTAATGACGCCGGCTGGATGCGTCCCTCGCCCATTGATGGTGGTGGTGTTAATGAAAATCGTAGTCAGCTATTAAAGCCATTTAGTGCACTGCTGAGCAACCTACCTTTTAGCATCGATACCGGTGAAGACGATATCAATAACGATGGCGCTCTATTTTGTGCCGATTTAAATATGTTGGCTGATGGTCGAGTGATGGCCGTTGGTGGAACCGACTACTATTTTGAACCCGGTATTTCCGCCCCGATTGCCATTGGCTTATCAGAGCTGGAAGGGGTGCGTAACGCGCGAGTATTTGATCCACGCAATAATACGTGGAGTAAAACCGGTGATATGAATTTTGGTCGCTGGTATCCCTCATTAACCACGCTACCAGATGGCAATGTATTTGTTAGCTCTGGGGTAACTAAACTGGTTAAGCCCGTCTACCTAGAGCGCCCCATGGCATCTGGTCGGAATGTGGTTGAAACCGAAACCTATAACCTCGGCTGTGGCACGTGGACCGACAATGGCGGCTTAGCGCAACGTTCACTACCGCTATACCCACGTCATCATTTGTTGCCGAATGGTCACGTGTTGTATAACGCTGCAGGTCAGGCCTTTAACCCCTTTGGCCAGGCATACGATCAAGCACTCTGGAATATTGTTTCCGCCTATGATCCTGTTAATAAGTTATGGACTGATTTAGGTTATGCAGGCCTGCCATTGCGCCTGAACGATCTTGGTTTAGACCGTTTAGGCTCAGCACTTAACCCAACAAACCCAGATGCACCTGCCGATGTTCAGAAAACAGTCACTGGTTTATTAAGTTCGTTAACCAGCGACCCAATGGCATTGCTGAGCTCACTTGAGAGCCTGCCACGAGAACCACAAGCACTGCTTTCAACCTTAATTGGTGCTGGCTTCCGCGGCTCAACATTCTCAATTCAATTGCCACTGCGCCCCAATGCAGAAGGTCGATATGATCATGCCGAGTTCTTAACTGGCGGTGGTGTATTGGGATTGGTAACGGCCAACAGCCCCGGCTCTTATGTCACTACCGACACTTCGCGTATCGACCGCATCAATATTGATGCCGATGACAGCATGAGTTACGAGTCTCGCGTCACGGGCAACATGACGACTCCACGCTGGTATGGCACTGGGGTACTGCTACCGACAGGCCAAGTCATGGTGTTCTCTGGCGCAGATCGTGATGAAGTGGTTTTGCCCGGCACTGGTGCACCGATTTTGCGCTCAGAAATGTTTGATCCAGTGACTGAAACTTGGAAGCCAATGGCTACTCAACATAATCCACGCACCTATCACAACACAGCACTATTATTACCAGATGGTCGTGTGCTAATTGGTGGCCACTCACCGATCAATACTGCCTATGCCTATTCGATCAATATTCCTGGGCTATCCCCAAATGATGGTCGCGACCCCAGTTTTGAAATTTACAATCCGCCGTATATGTTCCAGCAACGTCCAACCATTAATGCTGTCGCCAACCGGGCTGATCATGGCCAGTCACTCAATGTGGCCACGCCAGATGCAGCCGACATTGTCGAAGTAGTGATGGTGCGTCGTACCACACTGACTCACATTGTCGATGGCGACCAGCGCACCGTGGTGTTGCCGATCACTTCCCGCACTGGCAACAGACTCACCGTCAAAATGCCAGAGCAAAAAGCTGTTTTACCGCCCGGTCCATACATGATGTTTGTGATTACCGAGCGTAACGGCATGCGTGTGCCATCAGAGTCCAAGCCAGTACGTGTCACTGGTGCCGATACTACTTGCCGTCCCGATGCCATGATGGCGGCACGTTAATGAATATGCCTGTATTAAGGACTGGCCTTGCGCCAGTCCTGCTTTTTTCAGCGCAGCTATGTTTTGCCCATGCTGACCATGAGCCTGACTTCTTGCCACAATTGCTACCACTGCCGGAAGCCATGGCTGGCATCAAAGTGCAACTGGCGCATACCCTGGCGCCGCAGTTATTAGTGAACAATCCCACCAGTAAAACACTTACGGTGTTGGCTCAAGATCAGAAACCATTTTTGCGTTTTAGCCCTAAAGGCGCAGAAGCTAATGTACGCCATCAGACTTGGTTTGATAGTTATTTACCCGGTGGTCTGCCAACGCGAAAACCTGAACCTGGGGCTGGTGCTGATTGGCGGGTGGTATCTAGCACAAGTACCTGGGGCTGGTTTGATTTACGACTACGACCCGAGAAAGTCAGCGCAAATAGTCGTTGGAGCATTCCGGTATTAGTTGACGGCAAAGCCACTCAAATAGAAGGTAAGTTTGTGCCGGCACTACAAAAAGGAGCTTGGCAAGCCAGTTGGGATAAACCGCCGATGTTACCCGAAGGTGTTAGCCTGCAATTAGTGCCAGGCCAACCGTTTGGCATCATGCTGGTCTCTCGACTAAAAGCCGATGTCATTGTTCAAGACCGAGACCATCAGCCTTTTTTACGAGTGGGGCCTAAACAAACTCACGCACACACAGGCAGTCAGCTGTGGCGTGAAACGACAACTCAAGTGGGATTATTAGACTCAGCCCAAGGCACAAAACCCGGCTGGCAGATAATTGGTGGTGGCGGACGCTACACATGGCTAGAACCGCGCACACAACCAACGGATA
>CAYYWS010000006.1:14584-26067 GCA_964473955.1 uncultured Paraperlucidibaca sp.
ATTGGTGGTGGCGGACGCTACACATGGCTAGAACCGCGCACACAACCAACGGATAAGACTTCAGAAAAGCCACATCAATGGCATATCAACTTAGTCATCGACAACAAGATGTATCGCGTCGATGGCACCAGTCGCTGGTCAGCTGCTAAGCATTAATTGTTTAGCAGTTGCACCACTAAAGGCTCTAATTTAGTCAGGCCATACTGACGACCAATCGCCAGCGCTTCAGCTGCTGGCACACCTTGCAACCAATGTGCGCGCAAGGCGAATAATGCACCGACACGATTGCCGCTCATGCAATGCACTAATACCGGCGCATCACCAGCCTCTGACAATAATCGATCCAGTGCCTCAGCAGTATTTCGATTTAAGTCATGTCCGCCTTGCACGGGTAAGTGTGCATAGAACAAACCTAACTCAGCTGCCGCTGCAGACTCATCAAAGCCACCATGCTCAGCAGCTGGCAGCATATCAATGACATGAGTAATGCCTGCATCTTTTACTTGGACTAACGCTTCAGGGCTAACATAACCGCCGGAATAATGATTCGGTTCAACAAACAATAAATTTGGAATGGCAATGTTCATGGGTGCTCCCTTCATCAGCTTAGCTTAATCACTTCAACACCGTCATCACGGCCTAACAACAACACATCTGCCGGACGACGTGCAAACAAACCATTACAGACCACACCAACAAGATTATTGATGGTTGTTTCCATTTCGGCTGGACGGCTTAAATCCAAGTTGTAAACATCCAAAATAACATTGCCATTATCGGTGACAACCCCTTGACGATATACCGGATCACCACCAAGTTGCACTAGTGCTCTGGCCACCATGGAGCGCGCCATTGGTACCACTTCAATCGGCAATGGAAACGCGCCTAAGCGCTGCACCCACTTGCTAGCATCCGCAATACAGACAAATTGATCCGACATTTCCGCGACTATTTTTTCGCGAGTTAAAGCAGCACCACCACCTTTGATCATTGCCAGCTGAGGATTAATTTCATCTGCCCCATCCACATAAACCGAAATGCGTGATACTTCATTGGCATTAACAACTTCAATGCCAATGGCTTGCAAACGTTCACGCGTTGCTTCGCTACTGGCAACCGCAGCGGGAATATCACGGGCTAAGTCACGCAAACCGTCGATAAAAAAATTAGCCGTTGAGCCAGTGCCAACGCCAAGCACTTCGCCCGGCTTAACATAGGCCAGTGCGGCTTGGGCAACAGCTTGCTTTAATAGTGTCTGTTGTGAAGTATGGGCGTTGGTCATAAGTGACTCTCACACAGCAAAACTCGGGGGGCGTAGTATACTCCGTCGGACTGCTTAGGAACTGAATATGATGTCAGATGCGCTAATCAAACGAATACTGCAAGCCAAAGTCTATGATGTGGCTATTGAAAGCCCGCTGGATGCTGCGCGCCTGCTTAGCAAGCGCCTAAAAAATTCGGTGTGGATTAAGCGCGAAGATCAACAGTCGGTATTTTCGTTTAAATTGCGCGGTGCTTATAACAAGATTGCCAACCTGCCAGAGGCCGTGCGTGCCAAAGGTGTTATCTGTGCATCCGCCGGCAACCATGCCCAAGGTGTGGCATTAGCCGCTCGCGAGCTCGGCATTCGCGGCACCATCGTCATGCCACAAACCACACCCGACATCAAAGTGAATGCCGTTAAAGCATTAGGTGGCCACGTGGTTTTGCATGGTGATAGTTATGATGAAGCTTTTAGCCACGCACAAAGCCTAATTGCTGATAAAGGTTATGCCTTTGTTCACCCCTTTGATGACCTTGATGTCATCGCTGGTCAAGGCACCATTGGCATGGAAATTCTGCGCCAGCATAAAGGCCAACCCGATGTTGTGTTTTTACCTGTCGGTGGTGGTGGGCTGTTAGCTGGAGTCAGTGCGTATATTAAGTTTGTGAGTCCTAACACGCGTGTTGTTGCCGTTGAAGCAGCGGATTCCGCCTGCTTTGCTGCCGCCATGAAAGCAGGCAAGCGCGTCACCCTAGATCATGTTGGTCTATTTGCCGACGGTGTCGCCGTTAAACAAATTGGCAAACACAATTTTGATATCGCCCGTCATTGTGTTGATGAGGTCATCACCTGCAGCACCGATGAAATGTGTGCTGCCATCAAAGACTTGTTTGATGAGTATCGCTGCATTGCCGAACCATCAGGTGCGTTGGCCTTGGCTGGCCTGAAGAAATATGTCGAGGCTACCGGCTGCAAAGGTCAAAGCTTGGTGGCCATTCACTCTGGCGCCAACATGAATTTTGATCGCCTGCGCCATATTGCCGAGCGCACCGAGTTAGGCGAACGCAAAGAGGCCGTTTTAGCAGTTACCATCCCTGAAAAGCCGGGCGCGTTTAAAGCGTTCTGCCAGGCCTTAGGTAAACGCTCGGTCACCGAATTTAATTATCGCTATAGCAATAATGGTGATGCTCATGTGTTTGTTGGCATTTCACTGCGCGGTGGTTTAAGCGAGCGCACCGAATTAGTCGAGCAACTGCAACGTAAAGGCTATGCCGTTACCGACTTATCCGATGACGAAATGGCAAAACTACATACTCGTCATTTAGTGGGTGGGCATGCTGGTTTAGCTGACGAAAAGCTCTTCCGCTTTATTTTCCCTGAGCGACCCGGTGCACTAATGAACTTCCTGACGCGTTTGGGTGGCGACTGGAATATTTCGCTGTTTCACTACCGCAATCATGGCTCGGCCTATGGTCGTGTACTGGTTGGTTTGCAGCTAGCAGACAAACCACTAAAAGCGCTGTTAAAAACCCTCGATGGCGTCGGTTATGAGTATCAAGATGAAAGTGATAACCCCGCCTATCACTTGTTTATGCGCTGAGATTTGACGTTTATGTTGCCACCTTTACCCACGCCTAATGCTGCTGTTTATAAGCGCCTGCAAAACACTCCGCTGGCGTACTGGCAGCATGTGGGCGACCCGTTGCCTGATTTATTAGGCACTCTGTTTGCGCATGACAATAGCCTGGCATTACTAACGGTAGTGCAGCATGAAGCCGAACAAGGTCACGGACTGTGTCAACAGTTCTTAGAAACATCAGCCACCGCCAGCGCATGGGTAGATCCACGCTACAGCAACGCTATTCTCGAATGGCAAACCGTTTGTGCCAACAACCCCTTGCTGATTCGGCTAGCCTGGCTAGCTGGTTTGGCTCCAATTTTGTTAGCGCAACCACGCTGGAGCGGCTTTTGGTTTGATGATCCCAGTCGTTTTATTGATTTCATTACCCAGCTCGATGAGCTGCTACGCCAGCCTGCACTCCCGCAGGCAGCTCAGCTACAACAATTACGTTTATTACTAGCCATTTTGCGCCGTGATGGCCAAGTGTTAATCACACAAAACCCACCCAATGGCTGTGGTTTAGCGCAGGCCGACTTGGCCACACTGATCGTATTAATTAGCGAAGATCTACCGCGCTGTTTAGCTAGCCTAGGTCTCGTGCTGTCAGCCACTGCGCATCAAGGGCTACGTTATTGGCTGTGGGGTTTAGCTCAGTCGCTGCAACTAGAGCCTGCGTTATTGGCTAAAAATGCCGATGAGGCCATCGCCTTCCGTCAACTGCTGGTGCAACCAGCCAACAGCACCGCTGCCAACAAAGTTCATGCTTGGCTGCGTGTTTTGGCACAGGCCGACCCGTTGCCTGCCGCTGAGCGTCGCGTGTTTGCGCTTACGCGCAGCCTAGTCAGTGCACAGGATGCCATTAGTCTGCGCCTGCCTGGGGATGCCTTGGGTGGTTTATGGCGCAAGGCAAATCGCTGGGTAGTGGAGACCTCACGCCCGATTACACCTCGCGCCGCAACCGCTGGCCTGCAACGCAAAACCTTGAGTTTGTGGCGCTAAACAGTTTGCGTTAAACCGGCAACACTCGAGCAAAAACAGCCTTGAGATAACCTGTTTCCGGAATAGCAGGGTGTATTGGGTGATCAGCACCCTGATGTCCATGCCACAGAATCTGAGCTTGTCGATCAATATGGCGTGAGCTGGCACGAATCACATCAACCAATTCCGGACGCGACAAGTGCATTGAGCAAGATGCCGACACCAATAGGCCATCACGGTTAAGCAAGCGCATCGCCAACTCATTGGCTCGACGATAGGCTAACAATCCGGCTTTATGATCTTTACGGCGGGTAATAAAAGCGGGCGGATCAATGATCACCACATCAAAACGCTCACCTTCTTGCTTGAGTGCGGTCATGGCGTCAAAGGCATCACCATGCAAGGTATGCACACGGTCGCTCACGCCATTTAGCGCGGCATTGTGCATGACCTGATCCAGCGCTTTTAATGAGCCATCAACACAATGTACTTCACTGGCGCCAAAGGCCGCCGCTTGTACACCCCAGCCACCAATATACGAGAACACATCCAATACACGTTTGCCGGTCACTAAACCGTTTAGGCGTGCACGGGCATCACGATGATCGTAAAACCAACCGGTTTTTTGGCCATCACGCACATGCGTTTCAAACTTAACGCCATTCTCAATTAACGCCAGTTGCTCTGGCACTTCGCCATAAGCCACTTCGACATAACTCTCTAGGCCTTCTACTTGCCGCATTTTGCCGTCGTTCTTCAGCAAAATACCTTGTGGCTTTAATACTTTAACTAAAGCATCAACCAGAGCAGACTTTTCACGCTCCATACCGGCGGTTGATAACTGCACCACCAAATGGTCACCAAAGCGATCAACCACCACACCTGGCAGACCATCACTATCACCATAAACAAGGCGGTAATGCGGGGTAGGAAACCATGCTTCGCGCATGCTAAGAGCTATTTGCAGACGATGCACAAACAACGAGGTGCTCAGCGGGTGCTCAATATCGCGATTAAACAGGCGCGCACAAATCAGTGCATTGGGGTTCATAATCGCCAAACCCAAAGGCTTGCCACGACTGTCCTCAACACGCACTTGGTCACCCGCGGTAAAGCCTTTTAAAGGCGTGACCGCAATATCAACTTCGTTTGAGAAGATCCACACATGACCCTCACGCAGACGACGCTCTTCATTGGCCTTCAAACGTAACGGGCTTAATTCTGTCATTGAGGTTTCCAAACTAAATCTAATTCACGCGCAGCACGGACATCGTCCAGACGACGTACCGGCGTAGTATGTGGCGCACCTTTGACGAGCTCAGGTTGGGTGCGGGCTTCTTCTAAAATTTTCACCAGTGCGTCAGCAAAACCATCTAACTCATCGGGCGACTCAGTCTCGGTCGGCTCGATCAGGAAACACTCTGGCACTAGCAATGGGAAGTAAGTGGTTGGTGCATGGTAGCCGTAGTCGAGCAAGCGCTTGGCAATATCCATGGCACTAACACCCAGCTCTTTTGCTTCTTTGGCAAAGGTAATAATGAACTCATGTGATGCCCGACGCTCAGGATAGGCTAACTGAAAGCCTTCCTTAACTAGGCGCTGCATCAGGTAGTTAGCATTTAACGTGGAGTACTCACCGACACGATGCAGACCTTCACGGCCCAGGGCATAGGCATAATACGCCGCGCGCAACAGCACGCCGGCGTTGCCCATAAATGCAGACAAACGACCAATGGTGTGTGGCAGATCCTGTTCATCTAACCAACGGTAGTGACCGTCCGACGTTTTGCCAGCGATGGGCGTTGGCAAGTAGGGCAGTAAACGCTCACTAACACCAACTGGACCAGCACCAGGGCCACCACCGCCATGCGGTGTGGCGAAAGTTTTGTGTAGGTTCATGTGCAACACATCAAAACCCATATCGCCCGGACGAACTTTGCCCAAAATCGCATTTAAGTTGGCGCCGTCGTAATACAACAAACCACCGGCTTGGTGCACGGTTTCTGCAATCTCTTTAATTTGCTGCTCAAACACACCACAGGTGGATGGGTTGGTCATCATCAAACCAGCAGTTTGTGGTCCAACAGCGGCCTTTAGTGCCTCTAGATCAACATCACCATTGGCCAGTGTCGGCACTTCACGCACCTTATAACCACACATAACCGCAGTGGCTGGGTTAGTACCATGAGCAGCAGAAGGGATGAGCATTTCAGTACGAGCATCATCGTTACGCGCTTCATGATAGGCGCGAATCATAGCCACACCCGCAAACTCACCTTGCGCACCAGCCATGGGGGTTAGCGATACACCTTTCATGCCGGTTACTTCACGCAACACTTCTTGCAGGTCATAAAGGCAAGCCAAATAACCTTGTGAGTGTGACTCGGGCGCGAGCGGATGGCGATTTAGAAAACCCGGCAACATGGCAGCACGATGCGCACCACGCGGGTTGTACTTCATAGTGCAAGAGCCCAGTGGGTAAAACTGCGTATCGATGGCAAAGTTTTTACGCGACAGGTTGGTGTAGTGACGAACCACCTGTAACTCAGAAACTTCTGGCAACAGTGGACGCTGACTACGCAACAAACTTTCTGGCACATCATTTAATTCAGCACGCTGACGTGGTGCTTGCGACTGCGCACAACGACCGGCTTCGGAGCGTTCAAAAATCAAGGTCATTGTATTGCTCCCAGTGCTGTAGCCTGTAGCGCGTTTTGCAAAGCGGCAGCATACTTGCCGATATCTGCTTCCGTTTTGGTTTCTGTCGCACAGACTAATAAGGTGTGGCCCAGCTCAGGGTAGTAGGGTGACAAATCCACACCCGCCAGCACACCATGCTTGGCCATATGCGCCAATACTGGCTGAACAGGCACTGGCAAACGCAGCACTTTTTCGTGGAATACCGGGCGTTTAAATACTCGCTCCACTTCACCAGACTTAGACGCTGCGATCAGTAGTTGACGTAAGTTGTCATGGCAGGCCAAGGCAACACGCTCTAAACCTTCAGCGCCTAAAAGACTTAGGTAAATCGTGGCGGCGGTCATTGCCAAACCTTGGTTGGTACAAATATTTGATGTCGCTTTGGCACGACGAATATGCTGCTCACGTGCTTGCAGTGTTAACGCAAAACCAGGCTTACCTTCAAGATCTAGTGTGCGGCCAATAATGCGTCCTGGCATTTGTCGCACCAAGGCTTGTTTACAGCACATAAAACCACAATAAGGTCCTCCGGACGACAGCGGAATACCAAACGGCTGCGCTTCACCGACCACAATATCAGCACCGTCTGCACCCCAGTTTCCGGGCGGTGTAAATAACGCCAACGCCATCGGATTCACGCAGGCAATCACCAAAATGCCATTGGCATGTGCCCAGTCAGTTAGCAGGTGCACATCTTCAATCACACCAAAAAAGTTTGGCATGGGAATCACTAAAGCTGCGAAGTCTTCACCGTCAAATGCCTTTAAGCTGCTCGGATCGATATGCCCACCTTGGCGGTGATAATCAACCTCGACCAGCTCAATGTCTTGACCTTCGACAATGGCACTTACTGCAGAGCGATACAGCGGCGATACCGTGCGTGGCATTAAAATACGACGTGAATTTGATTTGCGGTTGGCACGAATGGCCATTAACACCGCCTCTGCTAAGCCTGATGCACCGTCATAAACCGAGGCATTGCTGACATCCATAGCAGTCAAATGAGCCATCATCGACTGGAACTCATAAATGACTTGCAAGGTGCCTTGTGATGCCTCTGCTTGATATGGCGTATACGCTGTCAAAAACTCACCACGCGATGCCAAATCCCACACAGCCGCTGGAATATGATGCTCATAAGCACCGGCGCCCAGAAAGCTCAGTGCGCCAGCATCTTGCTCGCTGCGCTCACGCATCAAACGAGTCACTTCCATTTCCGACAAGCCATCGGCGATACCGGTTAAGGGCTTGCAACGAAGTGCTACCGGAATCTCGTCAAAAAGCTGATCAAGGTTTCGGACACCTAAGGTGTCCAGCATGCGACTGACGTCACCTGCAGTGTGGGGGATATACGGCATAGTCGTCTCGACAACGCAAACAGCAATTAATGGGCTTGAGCGGCGTATTCTTCAGCAGACATCAAAGCATCTAGTTCGGCCACATCGCTAGCGCGAATTTTGTACAGCCAGCCACCTTCATAAGGTTCGCTATTAACGATTTCTGGGCTGTCTGTCAGGGCCTCGTTGATTTCGATAATTTCACCACTGACCGGTGCATAAATATCAGAGGCTGCTTTTACCGACTCCACGACACCAGCTTCATCACCTTGGCTAACGGTATCGCCGACGTTAGGCAGCTCAACATAAACCAAATCGCCCAAAGCATCTTGAGCGTGATCACTAATGCCAACCGTGACGATGTCACCTTCTAATAAAGCCCACTCGTGGCTGCTGGCGTACTTCAGATTTGCAGGGGTGTTGCTCATAACGGTTCTCTTTATAGCGGGGTTAAAATTTCACCAGCACGGACAAACACCGGCTTAACAATACGCGCCAGCACTTGCCGACCACGAATATCTACATAAGCCGTTTCAACATCACCTACTGGCACACGTGCAAAAGCGATAGCACGCTCGAGTGTGGGCGAAAAACTACCCGAGGTGGTTTCGCCTTCACCCACACCTAGCAGAGTGACTTTCATATGTGATCGCAGCACACCGCGACCCTCTAACACTAAACCCACCACTTGTTGCTGTGGGCCATTTTCTTTCGCAGCCTCTAAGGCATCACGGCCAATAAAATCATGCGTCCATGCAATCGACCAAGCAGCCTGGGTATGAATGGCTAAAGTGTCTTCGGTCAGATCGTTACCGTACAACGGCATACCCGCCTCTAACCGTAGGGTGTCACGCGCACCTAAACCACAAGGCTTTACGCCGGCATCGATTAACTTCTGCCAAAATTCATCAGCGGCATTGGCGGGCAAAATCACCTCTAGACCATCTTCACCGGTATAACCCGTGCGGGCAATAAACCAGTCCTCGCCAACATCAATACCTACAAAGTTGGGCAAATCTAAAATATGTTGAGCTAAGTGTGGCAGCACACCAGTTACGGTTGCACGCGCTTGCGGACCCTGAATGGCGATCATGGCCAAGTCAGTACGTTCGATCAGGCTAACGCGATAGGCTGCGGCTTGTGCTGTTAGCCAAGCAATGTCTTTATCGTGGGTGCCGCAGTTCACAATCATACGCCAGCGCTCAGGCTGTTCAGGTGTGGGCGCATACACAATCAAATCATCAATCACACCGCCGCGCTCATTGAGCATAAGCGAATACAGCGCTTTTCCAGGCTGACTTATCTTGTCGATATTGTTGGCCAATACTCGGCGCAGAAAAGCCTGCACATCGGGACCAGTAAGCTCCAGCAGCGTCATATGTGACACATCAAACATGCCACTCATCCGACGAACGGCATGGTGCTCTTCGATCACCGACTGATATTGGACCGGCATATCCCAGCCGCCAAAATCCACCATGCGCGCGTTCTGCGCCAGGTGCGCGGCATACAGCGGAGTTTGCTTAAGCATGAAGAGTATCCAGTATCAAATGTGAGCACCTATTTTACATGGCCAGCCATGACTCTGGCGAGCAGACATGCCGCTTATTCTTCGTTCAGTCTGAGAACACAACGTTGACTGCCATTTTTTGCCAGTTTTGCCTTATAATAGCGGCAAATTTGTCGGGCATCATTCATCAAGCTTTTGTTTTCTAAGCATTTTCGCCAGTGAATACACGTTCCGATTTTCGTCTTCATTACGTTCAGGACTTATTATGACTCAATATGCAGTTCAGGCACCGGCCTTTGTCAAACATCCACGCCTAGTTCAATGGGTAACTGACATGGCGGCACTGTGTAAGCCTGATCAAATCTACTGGTGCGATGGCTCACAAGAAGAGTATGACCGTCTCTGTGAAGAGCTGGTTGCTGCCGGTTCATTTCGTAAATTAAATCCAGCCAAACGCCCTAACTCATATTTGGCATGGACCGACCCGTCTGATGTTGCTCGTGTTGAAGACCGCACTTACATCTGCTCCGCCAAAAAAGAAGACGCCGGCCCCACCAACAATTGGATGGACCCAGCTGAAATGCGGGCCACACTGAATCCACTGTTTGATGGCTGCATGAAAGGCCGCACCATGTATGTGGTGCCATTTTCTATGGGTCCATTAGGCTCGCCGATTGCACACATTGGCGTTGAGTTATCAGATAGCGCCTATGTTGCTGTGAACATGAAACACATGACACGTATGGGCAAGGCCGTGTACGACGTGCTTGGCACAGATGGTGAGTTTGTTCCGTGCATGCACACCGTTGGCGCCCCTCTGCAGCCTGGCCAGCAAGATGTTGCTTGGCCTTGCAACCCCGATGTTAAGTACATTGTGCACTATCCAGAAACACGTGAAATTTGGTCTTATGGCTCTGGATATGGTGGTAACGCGCTGTTAGGCAAAAAATGTTTTGCGCTGCGTATCGCCTCCACCATGGGTCGCGACCAAGGCTGGTTAGCTGAGCACATGCTCATTCTCGGCGTCACCAACCCACAAGGTAAAAAATACCATGTAGCCGCTGCATTCCCATCGGCCTGTGGCAAAACCAACTTTGCTATGTTGATTCCACCGGCAGGCATGCCCGGCTGGGGCGTCACCACGATTGGTGATGACATTGCTTGGATCAAGCCAGATAGCGAAGGCAACTTGCGCGCTATTAACCCAGAAGCTGGCTACTTTGGTGTAGCGCCTGGCACCAACATGCAAACCAACCCTAACTGCATGTTGTCTCTGAACAATGACGTCATCTTCACCAACGTTGCACTCACTGATGATGGTGATGTGTGGTGGGAAGGCCTAACCGATGAAGCGCCAGCTCACTTAATTGACTGGCAGGGTAAAGACTGGACCCCAGCAGACGGCAAAGCCGGCCGTAAAGCAGCACACCCGAACTCACGCTTTACTGTTTCTGCTACCAACAACCCTGCACTAGACAGCGAATGGGATAACCCAGCTGGCGTAAAAATTGATGCCTTTATTTTCGGCGGTCGCCGCTCCAACACCGTGCCGCTGATCACTGAAGCACGTAACTGGGTAGACGGCGTCTATATGGCTGCAACCATGGGTTCCGAAACCACGGCTGCCGCCTTTGGTGCCCAAGGTGTTGTTCGCCGCGACCCATTCGCCATGCTGCCATTTGCTGGCTACAACATGAGCGATTACTTCCAGCATTGGCTGAACTTAGGTGCTCGTCTGGAAGCCGCTGGCGCCAAACTGCCGCGCATCTACAAAACCAACTGGTTCCGCAAAGACGCTAACGGCAAATTCATCTGGCCTGGCTTTGGTGAAAACACACGCGTACTAAAGTGGATCATCGATCGCATTGAAGGCGAAGCTCAGGGTGTAGAACACGCCTCTGGTATCAGCCCACGTTATGAGGACATTCGCTGGAATGGTTTGGACTTTGGCCCTGAGCTGTTTGAGCAAGTCACTAGCATTAACGTAGACGAGTGGGCAGCTGAACTTAAGCTACATGATGAGCTGTTTGACAAGCTGGCCCATAACTTGCCACAAGAGCTGGTAGAAGCAAA
>CAYYWS010000007.1:0-17380 GCA_964473955.1 uncultured Paraperlucidibaca sp.
TTGGTCAGTGCCGAGCAGTTTGATGCTTGGGTAAAGCCTGAGCAGATGACTTAGTGCTTTTGCGCTTTTGGCTCAGCAAATGCTCGAAAAGCTTGATTGTTCATGCGGTCATTTAGCTTAGGCCACAGTGCATAAGACCACTTCGCCGCCTGACCAAAGCCGGTGGCGGCAGACTTAGGCTTGTTCAGCATGGCCTGCATAACCATATTAGCCGCCTGCTGTGGGCTCCAAGCTGGTGCATAGTCATACACTTTGGTGGGAGCAATCATGGGGGTGCGAACCAATGGCATATACACCGAGGTAATCTCAATGTGTCGGTGCTTTACTTCGGCAGCGAGGCAACGCCCAAAGGCATCGAGTGCCGCTTTACTCGCAACATAGGCAGAAAAGCGAGCAGCATTGGTTAACACACCAATCGAGCTGATATTAATAATGTGGCCAGACTTTTGATGCGCCATTGACGGCAAAAAATTCAGCGTCATTCGAACCGCACCAAAATAATTGAGCTGCATGGTGCGTTCAAAGTCGTGAAAACGATCATATGAATCCACTACTGCACGACGAATCGAGCGCCCAGCGTTATTGACCAACACATCAACATGACCAAGATCAGTGAGTATTTGCTGTGCACATTGGTCAATTGCGTCCATATCATTTAAATCACAGGGATAAACATAGGCCTCTCCCCCCATCAGCTGAATAACCTGCTGTGCTTGCTCTAGCTTGTCTTGCTGACGCGCCACTAACACCACTCGCGCACCGGCTGCAGCTACTTTTTTGGCCACCTGAAACCCAATGCCTGATGAGGCACCCGTCACCACCACCACTTTTCCATTTAAGTTTCGCTTGGCACGACTACTGACCTTGGTGTGAATATCCAAATACAACGACCAGTACTGCCAAAGTTTGTCGGCATAATCACGCAAGTCGGGGCATTGAATACCACTTCCAGCCAGTGCCGCTCGTGCCTGGCTATCGTCATAACGTGTTTGGGTAAATGCCGCTGTTACCGCAGCAGGCGGTGCACCAACAATACGCTCAAATAAATCATCAAAATGAGGAACCATCTGACTAAGTCGACCGGTTATTTGTCGCACCGGCTTATGCAGAGTTTGCAGATTTAAGTTCGCTGCTAACTCCGGCCCATGTGCTGCCTGCAGCAAAGTCTGCAGCATCTCGCCCATGGTTGGTGCCGGTGATTGAATCAGGAAAAATGCTTTGCCATCTAAGCCTGGCTGATGCGCGATATGATCCATTGCTGCGGCAACATAATCGACCGGCACCAAAGTTACACGGCCGCCCTTAATGGCGACTAACGGCAACCATTTCGGCAGCGTAAAACTTAACTTCTGAATGGTCTTAAAAAAGTAATAAGGGCCATCAATTTTATCCATTTCACCGGTGCGAGAATCACCCACAACAGCACCTGGTCGATAAATCCGATACGGCACCGTGGTTTCTTCCCGCACGATTTTTTCAGACTCAAATTTGGTGCGGTAATACGGGTGACGAATAGGCTGGCCTTCATCAAACATTGACTCCGTAAAGGTGCCAACAAAGTCTTCCCCCGCTACAGCAATAGAAGACACATGATGCAAGCACACTGATCCGCCTAAGGCATTGGCAAACTCAACCACATGACGTGTGCCTTCATTATTAACAAGATCAGCGGTGGCATCATCCATGGCCATGTCATACACCGCCGCCAAATGGAAAACGTGGTCTATGTTTCCGGACAAATTAGCAAACTCATCAGCCGAGACTAAGCCGGGCTGAGTGATATCACCGCTCACCAAATGTAGACGACTGGAGGCCTCAGCAAATCGCTCACACAAACTAACGAACTTGGATTCCGAGCCCTGACGCACCAGCACATAAACTTCTGCCTGTGGCCGTGCAAGCAATCGCTCCAACAGAAATTTGCCAATAAAGCCTGTTGCACCCGTCACAAAGTAGTTCATGTCTGCCTGACCTATACCATAAGAGTAGACACCCAGTATTGGTCAGCTTGGCCCTAAGACCAAGCCTCCCTAAGGCCAAAAATCTGTCATTAAAGGCCAGTAATTACCAACGCATCATCGGCAACGGATTGAATGGATGGCGCACAAACTGCCGCCCTGATAACTGCACTAAACGCCGATGAAAGCCGGCATTGGGAAACTGTTGTTTTAGCTCAACTAGAAACGCTTTGTTAAGCTTGAAACTTAGCAAGCCCAAACTCACATCACACCAATCAGCTTGTCGAAAGCTCTCAATCAATGCAGTGCTTTGCGCCGAGCATGGCGTCATTTTGTGGTGTAAACGAATCATGGCCAACACTTCATCCAGCCACTCTGCGTGGCCATTGGCTAACAACCAAGAGCGAGCCATATCGGCTGATGGTTCGATGTAGTCGAAGGTCTGTTTTGCCCAAATTGCTAAGTCATGAAAGGCCACGGCCACAGCAACTTTCTGCAAGTTATCGGGTGATTGTGGTGCTAACTGCAGCGTGACATTCAAGACGCGATAACAATGATTACGATAAGCGTCATAATCTGCGCCCAATGCATCCTGCCAATCCGTTAACAGCGTTTCTAATAGCTCAACTTGGTTTTGTATCATCACAGCACACTCCAAGCCCTAAATAGAATTTGGTGTTTTAGTTATCGCCATTACTTCAAGCACTTTTTCACGTAACCAACAATTTGCTGGGTCTACTTCACGCTGACGATGCCAGTACAGGTGCAACTCAACCCCCGCCAGGCTCACTGGTAATGGTGAAATGGTATTCCCTAACAACACATTAATCGCCTCAGCTTGTTGTCTTGGCATAGTCAACAATAAATCACTATCAACCACCACTCGACAGGCTGCCTCATAGTGCTGGCAACGCACGACGATATTGCGCTCCAAACCCAGCTTGGCCAAGCCAATGTCTTCAATCGCTCGCCCAGTGCGACGTGAAGACACCGTAATGTGATCTGCCGCCATATACGCCGCGACATCTAGCAGTCGCGGCTGCCGACTAACAACCACAAAATCATCTTGCAGTAATAAACAATGTGCCAAATCGGCTGACACCGGTTGCGCAATATCAATCGCACAATCTAATCGCCCAGCAGCCAAATCCGCACGTAAATTGGCTCTATCTAAACGCACACTAACTACTTGTATATCGGGCACATGTGCACGCAGAGCCTGAACCAGCATAGGCAAAATAGTGGGTTCAAGCTCGTCATTCATAGCAAGGGTAATTTGGCTAACATCACGCAAGGCATCAAAATCCTGACTGCGATGCACAGACTGACGTAACAACACCAAGGCCTGTTGAATGTCTGGCCATAAACGATCGGCTAACGGAGTTGGTGAAACGCCCTGCGCTTCCCGAATAAATAATGGGTCATCTAGTTGCGTACGCAATCGACCCAGCGCGTGACTGACTGCCGACTGGCTCAAGCATAAGATTTGTGCTGCTCGTGTCAAATTCCGCTCACGATAAATGGCATCAAAGACACGAAATAAGTTCAAATCAATATGCATATTATTCATAACGAACCATGACAAATAATCATTACATTCATCATACAAGATACTCTAGTATTTGGTCACCTTAGAAAAACAAGAGACCGGATATGCACTTTGAATTAAGCGAGCGTGGGCAAGATTTTTTAGCACGGGTTAAAACGTTTATTAGCGAACATATCGAACCGGTCGAAGCCGAATTTTGGGCCGAAGTACATACCAAAAACCCCGATGGAAACTGGCGCAACTGGACCATCCCAACGGTTTTGGAAGAGCTTAAGAACAAAGCAAAAGCACAAGGGTTATGGAACCTATGGATGCCAGACGAGGTATTAGGCGCCGGATTAACCATTGCTGAATATGCCCATATTGCCGAACAAACAGGTCGTAGCCTACTCGCACCAACCGTTTTTAACTGCAACGCGCCCGACACCGGCAATATGGAAGTGCTGTGGCGTTATGGCACAGAAGCTCAAAAACAACAGTGGTTAAAGCCTTTATTAGCAGGTGAAATTCGTTCGGTGTTTTGTATGACCGAGCCAGAAGTCGCCTCATCTGACGCCACCAATATGCAGGCCACTGCTATTGTTGAAGGTGATGACATTGTGCTCAATGGCCGCAAATGGTGGTCCAGTGGCATTGGTGATCCACACTGCAAAATTGCCATTTTTATGGCACACACCCCCAATGCCGAAGCCGGCAGACACAGCCAACACTCCATGGTGTTAGTGCCACTAGACACACCCGGAGTTGAGATTGAGCGTATGTTGCCGGTATTCGGCGACTACGATGCCCCACACGGGCATGGCGAAGTGACTTTCACTAATGTGCGTGTTCCGGTGGCTAACTTTATTGGTGGTCCAGGCCAAGGCTTCTCTATTGCCCAAGGACGATTAGGCCCAGGGCGTATCCATCACTGCATGCGCTGTATTGGCGCTGCTGAGAAAGCCCTAGAGTTAATGATTAAACGCGGCAGCGAACGCACCGCCTTTGGCAAACCCATTATCAATTTAGGCGGCAACCGCGAACGTGTGGCAGAAGCACGTATTGCTATCGATCAAGCACGTTTATTAACGCTTTATGCGGCTTGGAAAATGGATGCCGTTGGCACCTTTGCCGCCATGACAGAAATCTCTGCAATTAAAGTGGTGGCGCCCAACGTACTGCAACAAGTGGTTGATATGGCCATTCAAATTTATGGCGGCGCGGGCATGTCACGCGATACACCATTAACCGGATTTTTTGCACAAGCTCGCAGCCTGCGCTTGGCAGATGGCCCCGATGAAGTGCATAAAGGGGTTATTGCCAAAATCGAGTTAGCCAAACAAGGATTCAAACTATGAGTCAGCGTGTTTTTATTACCGGCGGAGCCAGTGGCCTAGGGCGTGAGTTGGCAATGATTTATGCCCGTGCAGGAGCCCGTATTTGTATCGGTGACGTGCATGAAGCGCGTGGCGAAGAAACACAACGAGCTCTCATTGCCGCAGGCGCCAGCGATGCCCGTTTTATGCCCTGTAATGTCACCCGCGAAGAAGATTTACAGCAAGTAGCCGAGAGCTTAAGTGACGACTGGGGTGGCCTTGATGTGCTGATTAATAACGCCGGTGTTGCTGGCGCGGGTGCTATCGAAGACGTCGCAATTAGTGACTGGAACTGGATCATTGATATTAATTTGTTAGGTGTGGTGCGCGGTTGCAAGGTGTTTACGCCTATCTTCAAACGACAAGGCAACGGTCACATCGTCAATATTGCATCAATGGCGGGCTTATTGGACGTGCCACGTATGGCGTCATACAACGTGACCAAAGCAGCAGTTGTTGCGCTATCCACCACACTAGAGCAAGAGCTGATGGAGCATGGCATTAAGGTCAGTGTGGTGTGTCCGTCATTCTTCCAAACTAATTTAGAAGAGACTATGCGTAGCACCGATCCTGGCTTGAAAAAAATGATGAACAAGCTATTGGCCAGCGGAAAATTATCGGCAGAACAAGTGGCGCAAATTATTGTCGATGGTGTGCGTAGTGGCAAAGTACATATTTTACCGCATGCTTCTGGTGCCAAACTATGGCGAGCTAAACGCTATTTACCCCATGCGTTATACAGCGCTATGTTTCAAAAAAGCATGCAGCGGATGAAACCACGCTCTGCGCGATAATGAGAATAAGAAAATGACGTTAATAGATCAGGGTGGCGAAATTCGTCATGGCGAAGAACTTGACGTAGGCGCGGTAGACCAATGGCTACGTCAACAAATAAGTGACTTATCTGAAGGGCTGCCAGAGGTCACACAATACAGCGGTGGTGCATCAAACTGGACCTATCGTCTTAAGTACGCCAGTCACGACCTGATTTTGCGTCGCCCGCCCTCCGGCACCAAGGCCAAATCAGCACATGACATGGTGCGCGAATACACCGTACAGAATAAACTTTGGGGGCATTATGCCGTCGTGGCAGAGATGATTGGTCTATGCACCGATCCTGCCATTATCGGTTGTGACTTTTATGTCATGAAGCGCATTGAAGGCATTATTCCTCGCGCCAACTTGCCACGAGAACTGGTACTGACTGAGGCGCAAGTTCGACAACTCTGCACCAACACACTCGATCAACTCATTGCGCTGCACCAGGTGGATTATGAAGCTGCAGGCCTTACCTCATTGGGCAAGGGCCAAGGTTATTGCAAACGCCAAGTGGATGGCTGGTGTGATCGTTATGTCAAAGCCAAAACCTGGAATGTGCCCAGCTACCAAGGTGTTCGTGACTGGTTAAAAAAACACACCCCAGAGGACTCTAGTACCTGCATTGTTCATAACGATTGGCGCTTTGACAATGTGGTGTTAAGTGCTGACGACCCTACCCAAGTCATCGGTGTGTTGGACTGGGAAATGGCTACCTTAGGTGACCCCTTAATGGAGCTTGGCAACGTCTTGGCCTACTGGATTCAGGCTGACGACAAAGGCATTTTGAAGAAAACTCGCCGCCAGCCTACGCACTTGCCCGGCATGCTGACACGACAACAAGTGGTTGAGTATTACCAAGCCAAAACCGGTGTTGAAATTAAGCATTGGGCGTTTTACGAAGTGTTTGGTTTATTCCGTGTCGCCGCCATTTTGCAGCAAATCTATTACCGTTATTACCACAAACAAACCGACAACCCTGCGTTCAAATCTTTTTGGTTATTGAACTGGGCCATTTGGCGACGTTGCCGCCAAATCATTCAACAGGATAAATTTTGATATGCCCGCTGTTACCTTAATTCGCCATGGTCAGGCCTCGTTTGGCAAGGCCAACTATGATCAACTTTCTGAACTTGGTTATTTACAAGCACATCGCTTAGGGATCTCGTTAAAAGAGCGTGATGAACCGGTTGATGTGGTTTATGTCGGTGCTATGCAGCGACATTTGCAAACAGCTGAAACCTGCCTTGCCGCCGCTGAACTGAAGTTGCCACTGCAAACACTACCCGGCTTTAATGAGTTTAATCACGAGCAAGTATTAGAGCGTTTTGAACCTCGTTATTTGGATAAAGACTGGTTGGCTAGTGAAATGGCGCGCCATGAAAACCCCAGTGACGCTTTTGCCGACATGTTTCGCACCGCCATAATGCGCTGGGTTAGCGGGCAGCATGACGACGAATACGACGAGACCTGGACTGTGTTTCAACAGCGCTGCCGACAATCGCTGAGCGATGTCATGACAAAGCTTGCGGGCAAACAGCAGGCCTTAGTATTTACCTCTGGCGGCAGCATTTCGGTCATTGCGCAAGAGTTGCTCCAGCTTAATGATGTCGCTACTTTTCGGGTGAACTGGACACTCGCCAACGGCGGGTTAACCCGTATTTTGCAAGGCAAGCGTCATCGCAACCTAGTCAGCCTCAATGAACACAACCACTTTAGTGGTCGTTACCGTCAACTACTAACCTATCGATAAGAGAGACCTCCATGCGCAAAACAATTCTAATTACCGGCGCTAGCAGTGGTTTGGGCGCGGGCATGGCACGTGAGTTCGCAGCAAAAGGCCATGACCTTGCGCTTTGTGCACGCCGCACAGAACGACTCATCACGCTGCAAAACGAACTAAGCCAAGCCTATGGTGTGCGTGTTGAAATCGCCGCTTTAGATGTTGATGACAACGAGTCAGTATTTACCGTCTTTGAAGATTTTGCCCAACGCTTTGGGCGTATCGATCGTGTCATCGTCAATGCTGGTATTGGTGCAGGACGCCGTTTAGGCACCGGCCATTTTGACGAAAACCGACGCACGATCATGACCAACTTTGTAGCGGCATTAGCCCAATGTGAAGCAGCGTTAGTTATTTTCCGCCGCCAAAATTCTGGCCACTTAGTAACCGTCTCTTCTATGAGTGCCATGCGTGGTTTAGGCAAAAATTTAACCACCTATGCTGCCACCAAAACTGCCTTAGCTGCGCTAACAGAAGGCATACGCATGGATGTCATGGGCACGCCGATTAAAGTCACCACCTTGTTTCCCGGTTATATCCGCACCGAGCTTAATGAAGGCAATAAAAACATGCCTTTTGCCGTTTCTGCCGAAGTGGGCAGCAAAGCATTAGTGCACGCTATCGATCGTGAACCTGACACCGCCTGCGTACCCGCATGGCCATGGACTGCTATTGGCACGCTTATGCGCAACCTACCGTTATCGCTAGTGAAACGTTTGAGCTAAATAGCAGGCAGTTACCCATGAAAAAAATCATCGCACTCATCAGCATCACTGCCTTACTTGGCTTTTTGTTTTTTTGGCCGACGGATGTCGAGCCGGTGGCTTGGCAGCCAGCCAAAGCCCCCAGCCTTAAAGCAGGCGTTTATGCGGAAAACAGTCTGTTAGCGGACATCAAACCGGTTGGCAGTCAAAACCTACATGGACCAGAAGCACTGGTGATTGATGACGATGGTTTCTTGATTACTGGGCTTCATGATGGTCGCATTGTGCGCACCAGTATTGATGGGTATGCCGTGAAAGAGCTGGTTAATACTCAAGGCCGCCCACTGGGTTTGGCCTGGCATCCAGATGGCCGCTTGATTATTGCTGACGCAATCCGTGGCTTGTTGGCGCTAGATTTAAGCAACAATACTCTAACGGTATTAGCCGCCGCAGACGGTGAAAACCGTTTGGGCTTTACCGATGACCTAGACATTAGCAGCGATGGCCGTTACGCCTACTTTAGTGATGCCACATTACGCTGGGGTTATGGCCAAGATGGTGAGGCCATTATGGAGCACGGTGGTGATGGTCGGTTATTGCGTTATGACTTTAGTAATGGCCAGCTCGAGACCTTATTAGACGGTTTAGAGTTTGCTAATGGCGTCGCGCTCGGCCCCAATGATGAATACGTTTTGGTGAATGAAACCGGCGCTTATCGTGTCACACGTTATTGGTTAAATGGCGACAAAGCCGGTCAGCACGACATCTTTATCGATAACTTACCCGGCTTTCCCGACAACATTCGTTTTGATGGAAATGACCGATTCTGGCTGGCGCTATATGCCCCACGCAATGTCTTAGTGGATGGTCTTGCACGCTATCCGTTTTGGCGAAAAGTGTTAGTGCGCGCCATGTTGGTGCTACCTAAACCGATCGAAAAACGTAGCTTTGCGCTTGCGCTCAATACTCAAGGCGAGGTGGTGGCGAACTTACAACATGCGGGCCGAAGCAGTTATGCCCCCATCACCACCGTGTTGGCTCACGATAACTGGTTGTATTTTGGTTCTTTAACCCAAAATGGCATGGCCAGAATAGAGCAACCATAGGCTTTAGTGGGTTCTGCTGAAGTCAATGGATTAGGCGAAATAGTTATCCCCAGACCCTGTGGATAACTCCGTCTATAAAACCGTGGATAGCCTGCTAAAGCCGCAAAACAAGCGGCTTCCGATCGTTTGTTGTTTTTTCAGCCAAAAAGAAAAAATCAATTAAATCATCAGCTTATATATATTGCGCAGTTTTTGTGCGAAACAGATCAAACTTGCGTCAGATTTGATCATGGTTATGCCCTAGTTGTGCACACTTTCAACAGCGCAACCAAAAATCAACCGCTTAGCAGCATCACCTCGCGCAACTTGTGCACTTCATCCCGCAACCTCGCCGCTTCTTCAAACTCCAAGTTACGTGCTTTTTCCAACATCAACTTCTCTAATGTTTGAATTTGTTGCGCCAATGCTTTGGGATCAATCGGCTCTGGTTTACTGCCAGGACGATTGCTGCGACGACTACCAGGAATACCACCACCGCCATTCGCTGCAGCTGCGCCAGCATAGGTCTCTAGAATGTCACTGACCGAACGCACCACTCCTTTTGGGGTAATGCCATTGGCCAAGTTAAAGGCTACTTGTTTTTCGCGCCGGCGCTCTGTCTCGCCAATCGCACGCTGCATGGAATTTGTTATGCGGTCGGCATACAAAATGGCTTTGCCATTTAAGTGGCGTGCGGCGCGGCCAATGGTCTGAATCAATGAACGCTCAGAGCGCAAAAAGCCTTCTTTATCGGCATCCAAAATGGCCACCAAAGACACTTCGGGCATATCCAAACCTTCACGTAACAAGTTAATGCCAATCAAGACATCAAACTTACCCAAGCGTAGGTCACGAATAATTTCTACACGTTCTACGGTGTCGATATCAGAATGCAAATAACGCACTTTAATGCCGTGCTCGGCCAAGAAGCTGCTTAAGTCTTCCGCCATGCGTTTGGTTAATACCGTCACCAACACACGCTCATTAACCGCTACCCGCTCAGCAATCTGCGACATCAAGTCATCAACTTGTGTGCTAGCCGGTCGCACTTCAACCTCTGGATCAACTAAGCCAGTCGGACGTACTAACTGCTCCACCACGTTATCGGCTTTATCAGCTTCATACGGGCCAGGTGTGGCTGAGACAAAAATGGTTTGAGGTGATATGCGTTCAAACTCTTCGAACTTCATCGGTCGGTTATCCATGGCCGACGGCAAACGAAATCCGTAATTCACCAAGTTTTCTTTACGCGAACGGTCACCGTTATACATGCCACCAATTTGTGGAATCGTTACGTGTGATTCATCCACCAATAAGATCGCATCGGCTGGCACATAATCAAACAAGGTGGGTGGCGCCGAACCAGGTGCTCGACCAGACAAATAGCGCGAATAGTTTTCAATACCTTGGCAATAGCCCAGTTGCTGCAACATTTCCAAATCGTACTTGGTGCGCTGATCTAGCCGTTGCGCCTCGACTAATTTGTCGTTGCCACGAAACCACTCTAAACGCTCACGTAAGTCTTCTTGAATTTGTGAAATGGCACCATGGATACGATCTTGAGGTGTGACATAGTGAGTTTTAGGGTAGATCGTGACACGCGCCACCCGTTTACGTATTTCGCCAGTTAAAGGGTCAAACCAATACAACGATTCAACTTCATCATCAAATAACTCAACCCGCACGGCATCCATTTCCGATTCGGCGGGGAAAATATCAATCACATCACCACGCACACGATAGGTGCCACGGAAAAACTCAATATCATTGCGGGTGTACTGTAGTTCGGCCAAACGGCGCAATAAACCACGCTGATCGATGCGATCACCACGGGCAATATGCAGCAACATCTTCATATAGGCTTCAGGGTCACCCAAACCATAGATAGCCGACACCGTGGCGACAATGATGGCGTCACGACGCTCTAATAAAGCACGCGTGGCCGACAGACGCATTTGCTCAATATGCTCGTTAATAGCGGCATCTTTTTCGATAAAGGTGTCTGAGGAAGGCACATAGGCTTCGGGCTGGTAGTAGTCGTAATAACTCACAAAATACTCAACCGCATTGTTTGGGAAAAACTCCCTAAACTCGCCATATAGCTGCGCCGCCAAGGTTTTATTTGGCGCCATAATAATTGCTGGTCGCTGCAACCTAGCAATCACATTGGCCATGGTGAAGGTCTTGCCTGAACCGGTCACACCAAGCAATGTTTGGTAGCTCAGGCCGTCTTCAACACCCTGTACTAACCCCTCAATTGCTGTTGGTTGATCACCCGCAGGCTGATACTTAGACACCACCTGAAACACTGTTGCCGTCATTACCTTTACTCTCCACACCGCTATCGGCGGACAACAGTCTACCCTGTTCGTTTGCCGCCGGGACTACAACATTATTTGCAAATGTCTTGTAGCAACTCATTGCTTAGCAGCGTCTAATGAATAAGTGAGTTTATCCAATGAGGTTCATCATGTTACGTCGACACTTTTTACTAATACCGGCAGTGGGCATTTTTAGTAGCCTGTTGCCTGCATGCAGTCGTTCTGAAACTAGTCGCTCCGGTAAAGCAGCTGCAGAACAATGGCGTGGTTTGGTGTCCGATGAAGCGTGGGGCGTTTTGTTTCTGGAAAACACCGAACGGCCCTATAGCAGCCCACTCAATGAAGAAACCCGCGAAGGGACTTATATTTGTGCTGCCTGTCATTTGCCGTTATTTAGCAGCGCCCACAAATATGATAGTGGTACTGGCTGGCCTAGTTTTTATGATGCCCTACCCGATGCCTTAAACTTTCGTGAAGATCGTAAATACCTAATGATACGTACCGAGTATCACTGTCGGCGTTGTGGTGGTCACCAAGGGCATGTATTTAATGATGGTCCAGCCCCTACGCGTAAACGCTATTGTAATAATGGTTTGGCATTATCATTTGTGCCACAAGGTGATGAATTACCCGCACTACGTGGATGATCTGTAGGAGGCAACAATGGCATGGTTAAAGCAAGTGCTTGGCTTAGCACCTAAAACAGCGCTGCCTTATCGTCTACTCACTGCCGACTCGCCCATACTTAGTGTGCAATATCTTGGCACCGCTGGTTTTGTACTCAGTGACGGTGAACACACCGTAGTGCTTGATCCCTACTTAACACGTCCCGGTTTGTTTACGTCACTCACCAAACCGCTAGCGCCCGATACCGCACTGATCAAACAGCATATTCCACAGGCCAACGATGTGCTGATTGGTCACGCTCACCATGACCATATTTTAGATGGCCCTGATTTATGTAAACAAACCGGCGCACGCCTCATTGGCTCTAGTAGTACATATCAAGTGGGGCTAGCCGCTGGTTTGCCAGCAACACAGCTGGTTGCTACCGAGGGCCACGAAGATATAACTTCCGGCCATTGGACGGTTCGCGGTTTTCCCTCTCGCCATGGCAAAATTTTTGGCCGCATTCCTTTTCCTGGTGATTTAACCGAACCGCCACCGTGGCCACCACGCATGTCAGAACTTAAGCATGGTCTGGTACTGAACTGGTTAGTCGATACCGGCAAGCTAAAAGTCATGCACATTGATTCGGCCGATTTCATCAACCAAGAGCTTGCAGGACAACACTGTGATGTTCTGTGTTTATGCGCGATTGGCCGCCAAGCTAGGCCAGACTATGTCAAAGATGCCATTCGCTTACTAAAGCCACGTTGGGTAATACCTTGCCACTGGGACACCATGATTACCCCAATTGACGCACCACCCGATTTGCTGCCCGGCGTGGATCTTCTGGGCTTCATAAAAGAGATCGAAGACGAGGGTGTGGAGACTCTATTAACACCAATTTTGGGCTGGCAGCGGTTCACGAAGCCGAGCTGATCCGGTATCATTCGCGGGTTTTGACCTTTGTCGACCTGACTTTAATAGCGCCCACAAGGCCTAGGAGTGATCCGTGGATATACAGCTTTCCGAACGCGTACTCAGCATCAAACCATCGCCCACATTGGCCGTCACCAACAAAGCCGCCGAACTCAAAGCTGCTGGCCGTGACATTATTGGCCTAGGCGCTGGCGAGCCAGATTTTGATACGCCGGAACACATTAAACAGGCCGCAATCGACGCCATCAACAAAGGCTTCACCAAGTACACCGCCGTAGACGGCACGCCTGGCCTGAAAAAAGCCATCATTGCCAAATTTAAGCGTGACCAAGGCCTCGATTACGCCGCCAATCAAATTTTGGTGTCTAGTGGTGGCAAGCAAAGTTTCTTCAATATGGCCTTGGCACTGTTTAATGCCGGTGATGAAGTCATTATTCCTGCGCCATTCTGGGTGTCATACCCAGACATGGTGTTAATTGCCGATGGTAAACCGGTCATTGTTGAATGCCCTCAGTCACAAGGCTACAAAATTACTCCGGCGCAAATTGAAGCAGCTATCACGCCAAAAACACGTATGTTGGTGTTGAACTCACCATCAAACCCGACTGGTATGGTGTATAGCAAAGCAGAATTGTTAGCGATTGCTGATGTGCTGCGTAAACACCCACAGGTGTTAGTGGCCACCGATGACATGTACGAACACATCATCTGGACTGCTGAAAAGTACGAAAATATTGTTTCTGTGGCACCTGATCTTTACGATCGCACCATCGTTTTAAATGGTGTGTCGAAAGCCTATGCCATGACCGGCTGGCGTATTGGTTATGCCGCAGGCCCTGTCAAACTGATCAATGCCATGAAGAATGTGCAAAGCCAGTCGACATCCAACCCTGCCTCGATCTCTCAGGTTGCTGCTGAAGCAGCACTGAATGGTCCACAAGATGTATTGGTACCGATGGTGAAAGCGTTTAAAGAGCGTCATGACTATGTGGTGAGCACACTCAATAGCATTGAAGGCATTTCTTGCTCACCAGCTGATGGTGCGTTTTATGCCTTTGCTAATGTTGAAGGTGCCATTGCTAAATTGGGCCTGAAAAACGACCTCGAATTTTCCGAGCACCTGCTAAACACCGTCGGTGTTGCCGTAGTGCCTGGCTCGGCATTTGGCCTAGACGGTCATATGCGCATTTCTTATGCGACGGCACCGAGTGTGTTGGAAGATGCGTTGGGTCGCATCAAAAAGGCTATTGAAGGCTAGGCCAGGTTGTATAAAAAAACCGGCGAATTAAGCCGGTTTTTTTATGCCTACGATTTAACGCTGAGTAGGATCTTTACCAGCAGACAAAGCAGCCTGCCGTTTCAGACCTGCTTTACGAAAAAAAGACATGGCGCGAGCACTTAAGTTAGGCACCAAATTTGCCGCTTTTGCGGTCGCACCACGCCACGTTGGCAGCATGATTTCCAAGGGTTTATTCACTAGGGCATCATCAACAATGGCATCGACCACTTCATCTGCTGTTAGTGCGCGCGGACCAGAGAACGTTAACGCTGTCTCGGCCTTGCCTTTTTGAATATCTAACATCGGTGTCTGCACGGCATCCGGGCATATTGTGGTAACAGCAATGCCCTTTTCTGCCAACTCCATGCCGGCAGCCAAGGAATAACCGCGCACAGCAAACTTGCTGGCACTGTAAAGCGCAATGCCGGGCACCGGTGACAGTGACGCCAGTGAGGCAATATTCACAATATGGCCATGACCAGCCGCTTGCATATTAGGCAGCACCGCCTGCATACCTAAAATGACGCCCTTCACATTGATATCAAAATGGAAGTCGATATCCGCTTCGGTCGAATTGATAACCCAGCCTTCTCTTAATACACCAGCGACATTGGCCAGCACATCAATACGCTGCCAACGAGCCATCACCGCCTCCACCAATTGCTGCCAAGCACTAGCATCACGCACATCCAGAGTCATGCTCATAAAGGCTTGTTGCTGATGTGCTGGAACATTTAAGCGCTGCAAGCTCACTTCATTAATGTCGCAGGCACAAACCTTATATCCACGCGCCAACAAGCGCTGTACCAAACAAGCCCCAATGCCAGAGGCAGCACCGGTAACAATCGCGATTTGGCTCATGGCCTTAAACTCCTGTGTGTATCTGACCAAACCGTAATTCACCCACACTCATTGTCGGTGCTGTTTTTGGAAACAACCAAAATGCCGTGGCTTCTGATGATGGAGCCATATTGGCAAAACGCTCATCATGCGGATTCGGACCAGCAATCGACTTTTCTTGCACCATGGAAATGTATTGATCCACGACATATTCCTGAGTGTTGCCGTTGATGATGATTTCAGCGCCGGTTTGTTTGGCGTATTCGGCCAAGCCCGGAATTTTCGAAAACTTAGGTTCATAGGCATCTAAACAAACACCATTTTCACTGGTCACTTTCAGACCTTCCGGTGTGTGCGCCACAATCGAATGATTGCCTTCGGTATGACCTTTGGTGCGTACTAAAGCCACTGAGCCGTCGCCCAACCAAACGCTGTCATCCAGCATATGCACGCGCTCTTCCGGCACTTCCGTACCGTGTGGGCAGTACCATTGGTTCTGCCAAGGAATTAAACCCTTAGCACTTTCCCATTCCTCTCGCATCACCAGCAGTTTGGCATTTGGAAACACTGCCGCATGGCCCTGACCACCCAACCAACGGTTCACATTCTGGGTATGTAAGTGGTCGTAGGTAATGTAGTCAATTTGCTCAGGTTTTAAACCAATACGCGCCAAAATCTCCGGTACCGTAGCCGTTTTGCGGAACAAGGCACGCTCCATGGTGCCGGCTAACGGGCCAGCTTTGGCGTCTAGCGCGGCAAAAAATGGGGTTTCGCGCTGATGCTCCCAATCCGACGGCCCTGCTAACAAGGTTTTAATGCCTTGCTCAGACTGAAACTGAATGACAAACAAACGGTTGGTTAAATGCACAAACGGTGTTGGTGCAGTAAATGCGTTTAGGTAGGCGTACTTACTGGGATACGGCACACGCACCAGTTCAAATGATTGGTAATAAACCACCTGTGGTTTGGCCAACATTTCACGCCGAAAGGCCACACCGGCCTGGCGCACATTGTCGACACGATCCATTGGCCGCAAGGCGTCACGTGTACCGTCGAAATGTGAAATGGTCTGAAACATGGCTCGCTCTCCACAGGCATTAAAAAGCGGTTTGCTTTTTTGACTAGATGGTCACTATAATTTCGACAAGACTTCTTGTCAAAAGTTTAATGAGGCTAATAATGACTGCACGTTCATACGCCGGCCTGGGTAAAGAAGAACGCATTGCCCAGCGCCGGGAGCGCCTAATGGATTCCGCTCTGGCGTTATTTAGCGAACAGGGTTATGCCAAAACCAATATTGAGCAGCTGTGTAATCACTCCAAAGTCACCGCCAGGCATTTTTACGAGCTGTTTAACAGCAAAGAAGACCTGTTGCTGGCCTTGTACCAAAACATCATTGCTCAGCTTAGCCATGCCGTAAGCCATGCTGTCAGTGCAACAGATCAATGTATTGAAGAACAAGTAGTTAGCGCCGTACAAGCACTAGTCACGCACTATCTGCAAGACCAACGCTTGGCGCGTATCGGTGTCCTAGAAGTGGTTGGCGTTAGTGAGCGCATGGAGTTAGTTCGTCGTGCCGCCATTCATGGCATTGCACGCGTTATTGAGAGTTATTTAAATGCGCTTTGCCAGCAGGCAGCCTTGCCAGCACGTAATTACGAGCTAGCTTCAATCGCATTAGTGGGTGGCATTAATGAATTAATGGCCGACTGGCTAACCCGTGAAAACCCCTGCAGCCTAAACAAGCTAAGCGATGAAATCACCTACCTTGTGCTGGCCATGGTTCGTGGCGCCCAGCATCCATTAAAGCCAAGCACTCATTAAGGAAATCAGCATGAAAACACTCGTCATCACCGGCATTGGCGGTTTTATTGGTTTACGAATGGCTGAACGGGCTTTAGCCGCCGGTTGGCAGGTGCGAGGCATTGATATTAGTGAAGCGGCGGCACAGCGCGCTCAAGCAATTGGTGCCCAGGTTATTGTGGCCGATATCAATGATGCTGTGGCGATTAAGGCCCTATGCCAAGGGGCTGACGCTGTTTTTCATACCGCAGCAATCGTCGCTGAAGATGGACTACGAGCCGACTACGAACGCGTCAATATTGAAGGTACTCGCACCGTCTGTCATGCGGCACAACAAGCCGG
>CAYYWS010000007.1:17480-25866 GCA_964473955.1 uncultured Paraperlucidibaca sp.
GCACTGCCCGATGGCGGACGCGGTGTGATCAATCATGTCCATGTTGATAACTTAATTGATGCGGTGTTTTTAGCCTTTGACAAACCCGTGGCAGGTCAGGCTTTTAATGTGACCGACGGGGTTGCCACCCCCTGCCATCAATTCTTTGGCTACCATGCACAGTGGGCTAATCGTCGATTACTCAAGCTACCAGCAGCTTTGTTAATGGGCATGGTTAAAGCCGGCCAGCTTGGCGCCAGCCTGATCGGAAAACCCGCACCTGCCAGCCCCGCCGGAATACGATTTCTACAGCGTAAACACCGTTACAGCATTACAAAAGCACAAAAACTACTGGGTTATCAGCCCAAAATTGACTTAAGCACAGGCATGGCGGCCCTCGCCACTCATTACAATAAAAAAGGATAAACACCATGTTTAAACAAACTGCATTTAAAGATGCGTTGATATTCCATGCAGTGTTTTTTGCCATTGCCATGCCGGTGGCTTTGAGCCTGCAGGGTGCCGCTCTGGGGCTGGCCTTGGTGGTTTTAGCGCTGGCTTACAACATTGCGTTGCCGATTGTTGGGCACTGGCGAAATCACCGTGATTGGCCACGCTTATGGCTATTTTTAGTACCGCTTTCCATGACCCTACCCTTTGCCGACTGGATGCTAGTCGAACGCATGGGCACACTTTACTTCCCAGACCATGGCATACCTCGTATTGGTGGCGCTGTGCCGGTTTATTTCATGGGCCTGTGGATTATGTTGTTATGGCAAGTTCTGTGGTTTGCCCAACTCACCAAGCGCCCTTATTTCGTCACTGCGCTGCTATCGTTCGGTGGATTTTTGTTCTGGGAGTGGGCGTCTCACCCCATGGCTTTATGGCAGGCCAATGACGTTCTAAAAATCGCTGACTTTGCTTTGTATCCGCTCATTCCTGAAGTGTTACTAAGCCTTGGTGCCTTGTTCTTCTGGCGGCTACTCAAAAATGCACCGCGCCACCAACAAGTGTTGGCGGCTTTCTCACTCACCATTTTCTATACCGGTGCACTGGCGTTGGCCTTGCTCTGGATTGGTTAACCTCGGAGATCTTGATTGATGGAAAACAATTTACTAGCCCAACCCTTAACTCTGCCCTGCGGTGCCGTGTTGCCCAACCGGATTGCCAAAGGCGCAATGACCGAAGGCGTGGCTGATGAAAATCTGCATGCCACCGAACGCCATGCTCGGCTATATGGTCGTTGGTCCGACGGCGGTGCTGGTCTACTGATTACCGGCAATGTATTAATTGATCGACGTATTTTAGAGCGTCCTGGCAATGTCTCGATTGATCCAGCACCCGCTGAAGGAGAGCCTGAAGGCATGGCACAGTTACGTGCTTGGGCCAAAGCTGGCACTCGCAATGGCAACCATTTGTGGATGCAGATCTCACATGCGGGACGCCAGTCACCGCGTTATGTCACCACTGAGCCCGTTGGCCCCTCGGCAGTACAGCTTGATTTAATGGGCAATTACGCCAAACCACGCGCACTTACCGAAGCTGAAATCAAAGACTATATTCAACGCTTCGCCAATGTCGCCCGCATTGCCAAAGCCGCAGGTTTTACCGGTGTGCAAGTGCATTCGGCACACGGTTATTTACTGTCTTCGTTTTTATCACCAGTAACCAATCAGCGTACCGATGCCTGGGGTGGACCACTCAAAAACCGCGCACGTTTTCTACTCGAAACGATTCGCGCCGTTCGTGCCGCGGTTGGCCCAGACTTTCCGGTTGCGCTAAAACTCAACTCAGATGATTTCCGCCAAGGCGGCTTTAGTCATGAAGAGTGCTTACAAGTGGTGAAATGGTTAAATGCGGAATCACTGGATTTGCTGGAAATTTCTGGCGGCACCTATGAGCAGCCGCGTTTATTAGGCCACAGTGGTGATGCCGCTACCGCTCGCGACACTGCACCCGCAGTACGTGAAAGCACCCGCCAACGTGAGGCTTATTTCATGGCCTACGCCGAAGCTATTCGCCAAGTTTGCGACATCCCACTGATGGTTACCGGTGGTTTCCGTACACGTGCGGCTATGGTGGACGCTTTAGCGTCTGGCAATGCCAACGTCATTGGTATTGCGCGTCCATTGTGCACCGACCCCGACACTGCTAAAGACTTAATCAGTGGACGCATCCAAGAGGCCGTCACCTATGAGAAACAGTTGCGTCTAGCTGATCGTGGACTTTTTTCGCCGGCTAGCCCTGTGATGCCGTTAAAAGTGATTAACGTCATTGGTGGTCAAGCTTGGTACTACCAACAAATTTTCCACTTAGCCGACGGCGAAGCAGTGAATTTAAAACTGGGCGTGTTGGGTGCATTCTTTAAGTACTTTAAAAACGAAATCAGTACCGCACTGCGTTTAAAGCGAGCTGAAAAACGACGCGCTAAAGCAGCGTAATCCAACTCAGTACTTGTCCTCAAGCTCCGGAGCGTCCACCATCATGGTGGACTTTTTTGGAGTTTAGATCATGCGTATTGTTCTGCTGCTGCTCACCTTATTTATTAGCCCGCTTATACAAGCTGACTCGCGCGGTTGGTTATTAGAACCTAAAACAACAGACGCGCGATTTGAGCAACTACAAACCTATCTTGGTGGTTTCTCTTCTGCTATGCAGGAAACTGGCCAGCGTTATGACAGCATTTATGATGCTTTAAGCCGCGATAATCCAGAGCTGGCTCGGTATCACTGGAGCAAAATTCGTCAGACCATTGAGCAAGGCATCATCAAACGACCCGCACGAGCCGCCAACGCTAAAGCCATTTTGTTAGACAACACTTGGGCGCAGGTCGACGCTGCGTTTGCCAGTGGCAACCCGGCCATAGCGTGGCAAGGTTATGAACAAGCGAAAGCAGCGTGTATGGCCTGTCATGTCGCTGAAAAAGTCAGCTTTATGAATCAACAACCGGTGTTTGAACGCGCTGTTCCAGACTTGGCCGCTGACTGCAAAGCAAAAGGTGGCAAATGGATTAAGGCAGGTCGTGCTCAAACGCCGATGTGTGACATACCCTATAGCGATGCAGGTAAAGCCTGCAGCGACAGCGACCAATGCCAAGGCAGCTGTATTAGCCAAGAGCGTCAGCGTGGCAAAAAAACCAAGGGCCAGTGCTCGGCTAGTCCTGCTGCAACCTTTGGCTGTTATGCTCTTGTTAGCAAAGGCGTTAGCCGCGGCATGATCTGCGTTGACTAACACTAATCCGGCTTATTTAGTTTCACTGGTTTCGGCCACTGGAATGTAATCCCAGTCACGAATGCTTTGCACAATGGCGTCTACATCTTCACTTGGCACATTGAGCACTGCCATGGCCGTGGCCGCCAAACGAAGGCTAGATTCAATGGCCTCTGGATAGGCATGAGTTGCACCGGCCTCCATCAATCGCGAGGTCATTTGCAAATCTTCAGCACGCGCAATAATCGGAATATGCGGGCAACGCTTACGTAAGAAGGTGGCAGCACGCACACCCATATCGGACTCATAAGTGGTTAAGATCACCAATGCTGAGTTCTCAGCATGAATCGCGGCTAACAGCTCAGGATCGGAGATATCACCGTAATAGACTTTATGGCCGTCTTTGCGACCCTGCTCTACCCGCTTGTAGTCGGTATCAAAAGCCACAAATGGGATGCCGCTAGAGTGGAACAACACGGCGATGGTGTGACCAACACGGCCGTAACCGCCAATCAAAACCGACTGCTTTGGTACTTCAATTTCTGACGGTGCTGCAGAGGTGCTCGGTTTACGACTGGTCAGGGCGCGTGCAATCGGTGCGTTAAAACGAATAAGAAAAGCACCGGCAACCATCGAGAACAATACCGAAGTCAGAATAATCTGACCTAATTCGATGTCTAACACATTGGCATCAAGTGCTAGTGCCAACAGCGCTAAACCAAACTCACCACCCACCGACACAATCAAGGCCGTGCGAATGGCTGACTGCCAATCAAAGCCACTGTGCTTCACCATAATTAGCACAATGATAATTTTGCTTAGCAAAATTAACAGCATGCCCAACAACGCCAAATGCCAAATATCCGGCAGCGTTAGTGGGTTAAGCAGCATGCCCACGCCAATAAAAAACAGCCCTAAAAGAACGTCTCGGAAAGGTCGAATGGTGGACTCCACCTGATGACGGAACTCCGTTTCGCCCAACATCATACCGGCCAAAAACGCACCAAAAGCTAATGACAGACCCAGTTGGTTAGTGGACCAGGCCGCCAGCAATACCACCAGCAATACCGCCAGTGTTAATGCCTCCAGCGACTGACGTTTAGTGACTAAACGAAATAAGGGACGCAGTAACCAGCGGCCAACGAAGAATACTAGGGCAAACGCCAGTGCAGCTTTGGCTATGGCTAAGCCTAATGTACCGGCTAAAACCTCAGCCGAAACCGCCATACCCAACACAGGAATGATGACTAAAAATGGCACTGCGGTGACGTCTTGAAACACCGACATGGCCAAACCTAAACGACCCGATGGCGTGTTTTGCTCGGCTTGCTCGGTAAGCTGGCTGCCAATAATGGTACTAGAAGATTGCGCAAAAACTGCACCAATGACAAATGCAGCGGCGATGGGCACGCCTAACCACCACACAAAGACACTGACCAATGCTGTGCCTAAAACAACCTGAGCAGTGCCCAACCCCAACACTTGGCCACGCAAGGCATGCAGCTGTGGTAATGAGTAGTTCAAACCGATGGTAAACAGCAGGAAAACCACACCAAACTCAGCCAGTGCTTTGATTTCAGGCACATCTAAGGCAGGACCAATGGTGTAGGGACTTAAAATGACACCAACAAGCAAATAACCCAAGCTGGTCGGAATATGAAGGCGCTGGAATATCACAATGACGGTGACAGACACCGACAGTAGCAACAAAATTTGCAGAAGATTATCCATCATAACGCGCGTTCTACTCCCCTAGATTATCTGCTTGATTGTAAGGGCAAATAGATCGCGTTTTGGATTATTTTCGTGCACCTGCTGGTAAAAATGACCCGAAGCCTTTTTCACGCCCTAACGCTGGTACAACCACAGCGTCATCTACTGCCAGACGACCATTAATCAAGACATAATCAACAATGCCCTCATTACGATTAACCAAACGCTGCAAGCCAAAATTTTCCATTTCAGCCCACGTTACTGTCTCAAGATTTTGCTTTAGGCCATTGGGGTCTAACACCACAATATCCGCACGGTCACCTTCACGAATCCGGCCAGCATCAATACCAAACCAATCAGCTTGTTCACCGGTCAAGCGCCATACCGCATGTTCTATGCTCATGACAGGCTGGCCTTGGTCCGCCGCCTCTTTAACCAACTTTAAAAAGCGCAATGGCAAGTTATAAAACGCCATATTACGAATATGTGCGCCAGCATCAGAAAAGGTAATCAGGGTATTTTTATCCTGCACCATCTTTAACAACGATTGCTTTTTATGATTACCAACCGTGGTGTACCAGCGCATGGAACGACCGAACTCAACAACCAAGTCCAAAAACAGGTCGACCACATGAATTGCTCGTTCTTTCGC
Source organism: uncultured Paraperlucidibaca sp. (assembly GCA_964473955.1). Taxonomy (GTDB): domain Bacteria; phylum Pseudomonadota; class Gammaproteobacteria; order Pseudomonadales; family Moraxellaceae; genus Perlucidibaca. The sequence continues at coordinate 23,035 of CAYYWS010000007.1, forward strand.
AATCTCAGCAAAGTTACGACCCACTAGGCTGGTGTCTGGACACTCAATCACGATGGCATCACCAAAGTCGCGCTGCCATACCCGCGGGCTTAATTTTTCACCATAAAATTTACGAAACTTGCGACGGTAACTTTCATCCTTTAACAAGGTATTACGTTCAACATGATCACGTAAATCGAGTGCCATCTCTCCAGCACCAAACTCTTCAAAAAAAACCACATCAATACCATCTGCATAAACCGTGAATGGTGTTGGCAAAAACTGCCAACGGAAATTACCGCCCATCCAGTTAATCAGTCGTGACACTAATTGTGCCATCGGCCTGACCGTGACATTACCTTTAAGCTCAATCAAAGCAATTAAGGTCATTTTTAATGGCTTTCGTACCAACCCTAAAGCCTGCTGAATGTATTCAAAAATTTGAAATGGATTGGCCGCATTTGGGGCACCTTGATGAATGCGATCACGCTGACGCAGCACGGCATTAAGTCGATTCATTTCACTAAAACGGGCATAGGTGCTGGGCAAGCTTTTTGACCACTCACGATCACCGTCAATTTTGTCCCACTTCAAACGCATGGTAGATAAGCCTAAAAAGCCAACATCTAAGGCTTCATTTAGCGTGTTAATCATTTGCTGCATTTCAGACTCTGTTGGCTTCACAGAGCGATCGGTGGCGCGATGAAGACCTAAGGTAGCCACGCGTAAGTCACTATGTCCCAGAAAAGAAACTAAATTTGGGCCCAGCGGCTGTTGCTGAATAAAGTCCACCCACTGCTTAGGGCTAGACCACGTTTTATGTTGCTGCAAAATCGGTAGCACTTTTTCACGCGGCACGGTTTCAACACGAGTAAAAATATCGGAGGCATCTTCCGCCTCACTACAAACCATACTTAACGAACAACTACCCACTAGCGCAGTCGTTACACCATGGCGAACGGACTCCGACAAACTAGGCGATACAATGACTTCAGAATCATAATGCGTATGCATGTCCATAAAGCCTGGCATGACCCATTTGCCATTAGCGTCAATAACACGCTTTGCGATGCTTTCATTTAATGGCGCAGCACTCACACGCTGTACTCGGCCATTACTAATCCCTAAATGCCGGATAGCTGCTGGCGCACCAGTGCCATCAAAATACAAACCATTTTTAATTATGAAATCATATATTTGGCTCATTTTAGAGACTCTCTATTATTGTTTTTTTGAGCAAAAAAGGAAACGCAATGTGTCGCAAAACAGGCAGATCAATAATGGTTACGCCTAACCACTCATCATCACGATGTTGACGAATTTCATCACGCACCCAGCGCCAGGGAATGGGGGCTAGGCGGCCATAACTCAGCACTAAAGCAGGCTTTTGATCGAGTCGTGAAGGTTTGTTCGCACAGGTCATACTGAGCTTAGGTTGGTGCTGCTGGCCTACCAACACAATATTGACCGCCTGCGTTGATGTGACAAATGCTTTGCCCTGCCACTGCGCTAATCCCGCCAATGCAACACTGGGGCCAGCACTTATTCGCAACCACCAAGGGCCAATAAAGCGTGCATGGTAAAAGCCTTGTCGACTCGATTCTTCCGGGGCTGACAGTGTCTTAAAATAGGCCGTAATAGCTGCTAACCCAGCCCGACTCAAATCCAACATGGCGGCAAATCCAACAAATGACTGATTAGTCATTTATGCCACAACAAAAGCGACAAGGAAACTTGTTTAATGTAAACGAGCTTTTAAGCCCTCGTCTTAACGGCCACAGTTGCGCCCAAGCACTGGCGCCCGCCAGCGCGCATCTGCCACATTAAAGCTGCGTACCTTCATATAATCTTGTGGGTCACGCAGATAGTCCTGCTCGGGTGGCACTGCCAAAGTGGCTAACTGCGATGTCCACTGCGCTTCATAAGCAGCCGCACCACCCCCAAACACAGGAGCCCACGCATCATGATGATTTGGAATAAACACACGGGGCTGTGCTGCACGTACATAAGCCAAAGCATCTCGATAAGCCGAGGTCAGCATGCCAAAACCCACAATGGCCCCTATTTGCACATCAACACAACCGGGCAAGCTTGCCAGTGCTTGCTGAATGGCTTCGGACTCAGGATCACCGTCGCGCATTTCGCCTGTGGAGTCGTGCCATAACAAACTAAAATCACCCACACGGAACTGATAAGCCCAAGTACCGCCCTCTGGCTCCCCACCAAGCCCATCCTCTGGCAAAGACTGAATAAAGGATAAAATTTCTTGAGGATCAGTATTCAGATTGAGTAAAAACGGTAGCACTTCTGGCACAAACACGAGTGGTGTGCCACCCATCAACACATCCATGGGATCAGCTGCCGAGTGCGTGTGTTTAATGATGTTAACTGGCGGTAAATCTGCAAATAGTTTTACTGGAAAAATGGAGCCTGCAGGATGGTCTTGCGCTAGACCTAAACGCAAACAACTGAAAGTGGTATTCGCTACATTTTGGCCTGTTTTTCGCCGTGCCGTATCACAAACACTACTTCCTGCAACTAATACCGCACCGGTGCGGCTAGCGACATATCCGGCATCTGCCGCATGGTCAAAATGACCATGGCCAATAAATATCGCCTCGGGCTTTAGTGCCACCAAGTCATCACGAGTAATCGGCACATAGTCTTTATGCACACCCACCACTTCCCAGGCATCTAATAAAATTAAATGCCCACCAATTGATGCAATAAAGCTAGACACGCCATACCACCAAACCTTGACTTGATTCGGGTTGGTGTTATCGGGGCCCAACAGACGCAAACGTGCTTCAGCAACTTCTGGTGAGACTTGCGAGGCTTTAGGAAGTGGCTGCC
>CAYYWS010000008.1:0-25419 GCA_964473955.1 uncultured Paraperlucidibaca sp.
ATGGTTTGGGACTAAACAAGGTGTTGGGCACAATTCATATTTACCCAACACTGGCTGAATCAAATAAGTATGTAGCAGGGGCTTGGAAACAAGCACATAAACCAGAAAGCGTACTGCGCTTGCTGCAGCGATGGTTTACTTGGCGGCGAGGCGTTTAGTATAGCGAGCTAAGTCCAAACGCCGGCATAGGCTTAGGGTTAATTTGATCAAATGGGAAGAACTTCATCTAGGAAGCGCAGCTGCAGCTTTAGCGCATTAGTAAAATAGGGCTCAAAATAAGGGTCGAAGTGGTCCGCATCCATCTCGACTACCTGCAGTTGTGGGTTGGCGACTTGGAGTATTTTGTCCGCCACAAAAGGTGCCACCGTATCCCGGGTCGCGCCTACTATCAACATTGGTACTTGGACGTGCTTTAGGTTGGTCCAAGGACGGTAGAAGCCCATCGTAAGCAGCGAGCGTGCTGTGACGCGGTTTACGTATTTCTTGCCGCTGTGTGCAGCAAGCCCCATCTGCATGGCCTCCCAAGCATTGTCGCGATCCATAGTGCCAAACTCCCCTTGCTTGGCCACTGTAGGAAGGTTGAGTCCAGCACTTGGCTTCAGGAAGCCAAGTATGCCGTAGCCAATGAACTGGATTAGTCGCTTCAGCGGTACGGCACGCACCGTGGCGATACCATCTAGCATTGGTACTTGAATAATAGCGCCATACAGGTCTGGATGCTGTGCTGCGAGATCGACAACATGACCGCCACCAAACGAAGTGCCCCACACAACGATACGATGTGCATCGATTTGCGGCTGGCTTTTGAGGTGAGCCAGCGCTTCGTTTGCTGCTTTTACGCGGCGCCAAGGATTGATGTCCTGACGCGGCCAGCCGCCACTTAAGCCCCAGCCCGGAAAGTCAAACTCCATAACGGCATAACCAGCCTCAACAAATCGGTTAATGAATGAAGCAGTCAGCGCTTGCTGGACACTTCCCCATCCGCCAACCATTAGGATGCCGGGCAACTGGCGGCTTCCCGAACCCTCTGGAGTATGAAGTGTCGCAGCACAAGTAACCTGGCCTGCCATGAAGGTGGACTTGATAATATTTACCTTGACGTCAGAGGTATCAGGGTTTTGACGATTGATCATGATTTTTTTCATTTCCGTAAATGACTACTGTTGGTTGCGATGCAGTTAAGCGATCTTCGTTTGGCGTAAATCCGCATCCTCAGTTTTCCTTAAATGGGTTCAGTCGGTTGCCGATGTGATACTGCAATGCCACAGGTATTGGTCGCATAGTGCTAGCGACAAACTTGTTAAGTAGACCGGGGACACAGACTGGCTTGCCCTTCATTACTGCGTCCCAACCTTCGCGTGCCACTTCATCTGCCTGTTGCCAAAGAGCGCTGGGTAACTTGTTGGCAGCTTCGCGTGTTCCCATCGTGTCGTGGAACTCACTGTGTGTGAAACCTGGACAAAGGGCAGTGACATGAATGCCTTGCGGCTTCAATTCCATATCCAACGATTGTGAAATGTTGAGTACATAACTTTTGATGCCGGTGTAGAGCAGACTCGCACCTGGGGGTGAGAATGCTGCTAGCGAAGAAAGATTGATGATACGGCCCCAGTTGCGGGCACGCATGCCGGGCAGAACGAGGTGACACAGCTCGGTGACTGCGGTCACCATAAGTTGAATTTCAGCGCCAAGCTTTGGCCATGGTGTGTCCGCAAAAGCGCTCTTGCCAGAGAGTCCAGCATTGTTAATTAGTACGTCGACTGAGATGCCTCTATCTTCTGCGAACGCCATGATGGCAGCCGGTGCAGCTGGATCATTGAGATCGGCAGCAAGGACATCACATTGCACTCCGTGTTTTGCTGTTAGTTCCTTCGCTAAATCCTGCAGGCGCTCGATGCGACGTGCAACAAGAAGAAGTGAATAGCCTTCGCTGGCAAGATGACGGGCAAATGCAGCTCCAATGCCTGCAGAGGCGCCGGTGATGAGTGCGGTACGGGAGATTGTTTTCATATAGGTCTCACTTTACTAATAGAGAAGGCAGCTCATGCCGTTCGATTTTAAAATTCTTGCGCTCACGACCGATGTCGCCGCGATAAAGACCTATTGGTCCTTCGAGCAGGAATGGGTAGGGAGTAAGGCGTTGTGCATCGGTAAAGCCATAAGTTCCGATGCCGAGGTATAGCCCTGGAGAGACACGCCGGATCTCGTCAACCATGTGCACGCTGCCACAAAGGGAGTGAAACTGTCGATAAACGAGCTGATAGGCTGGGCGTCCATCGAACCGGGATGGTGCTATTAAGGTTCGCATGGGGAAGCGCTGTATGACACGCTTACCCTGTAAAAATGTGTTGTACCCTTGTCCTGTACTTGCATCGATCGGTCTGAATGCTTTGCACATCCAAGAGTGGAAATGATTTTTTAGGACAACCCCGCCGACTAAGGTCGCCAGCCAATTTGGTTGGGCTAGGAGTCGTGCGGCGTATTCTCCTGACATTTCTTTGAGTGTCGGCGCCTCAAGCAGGGCGAACACTTTGAGCAGCTCTTTCGTTGAAGCTTGCAGTAGTTCTGCTTTTTCTATCATAACTTTCTCTCTTAATGGTTTGTCTTGAATGCCATTCAACTTAATCCTACTTAGTTGTTGAATGATATTCAAGTGGAAATGTTGATTGTCATTCAACTGCGTATACAATGTATAAATAATTGGCAGTTGGAGTGGCTGTCACTGATATCAATACGGAGAGAAAGATGGCTCGAACCAAGCGCGAACAAGACCGGGAATCAAAACGCGAAGAGATTGTGGCAGCAGCCCGAGATTTGTTTATACAGGAAGGTTACGAGGCCACTTCGATGAGCCGCCTAGCAACGACTGCTGGTGTTGCTCCCAACACAATCTATTGGTATTTCAAAGACAAGGACGAAGTTCTAGTTGCTGTGCTCGATGCTGAATTTGCGACGCGTATGGCCCAGTACCTGCAGTTGCCAGTGAGCAAGTCCACTGAGCGCCTATTATGGATCGTTAATCAGTTGGAGCAGGTGAATCGGCTAATCGCTACTGTGCATATTCGCTTAGAGAAGTCGCCGATTGTTAATGCATGGCATGAGCGCTTTCATGAACTAAGTGAAGAAATGCTCCGCTTAGAGCTTCGGCAGGTAGGTATCGCTTCTGAAAAAATCGATCCCTTAGTAAAGATTAGTATTTTCACAATTGAAGGGCTATTGACCCATCAACTGGCAGACAACGAAAAGCAAGCAATCTGTGAGGCACTTCTTTCCGCATAGACTACATCGTTAAGTCGTTTGTAGGCCTAACTATGCCGACGGCACCTAAAACTCAACAGTAAAAACTAACTGGTAGGAGTGTAGAGACGGGATCAAACAAAGGGGAGGGGGTTGGCGGAAGCGGTGAGATTCGAACTCACGAACCCTTTCGGGTCGCCGGTTTTCAATTCTGTATTAATTAGTATTAATATCAATTGCTTAAATATAAATCATCTTCGCAATAAGCTGTATTTGGTAGGGTTTTAAGCCTAGTTTCTATGCGGTTTATAGCAAACGTTGCGGAGATGATTTAGGCCTCTAAAGATGAGTTTGCAGCTGCCTAAAAATGTAGCCTCAGTTTGATAATGAAAAGTTTAAGCCCACGCCCCTGAAATCAAATAGCTTCATAAAGTCTCGATAGCATTAAATTGTTATGTTATAACATATTAAATATGACAACATGGGTTCTTCTCTCTATGGCCAAAACGAAAGCCATGCGGCTCAATGACGACGAGCAAAAATTACTGAGCATGGATGCCAACGACTATATGAACGACATCCAGCTCAGTTACTTCAAAACTAAACTGGAAACGATGCGCACCGAGTTGCTCACGAATGCACAACATAGCTTAGAGAATCAACGCAGCAGTGAAGCCTTACCAGATATCACCGACCGCGCCACTCAGGAAGAAGAGCTTGCGCTAGATCACCGCGTTCGCGACCGTGAGCGCAAATTGTTAAAGAAAATTGAGCAGGCGCTGGAGCGTATTCATAGTCACGAGTATGGCTACTGTGAAGTGAGCGCTCAGCCCATTGGGCTAAAACGACTATTAGCCAGACCGACCGCGACATTGTGTATTGAAGAACAGGAGCGTCACGAAATTCGTGAGCGAAACTTTCATGATCCTCGCTGAGCCAACCTTGCCACTGCCCGACATCGCCTCTGGCCGACAGTCTTCAAGTCACGTACTTGATTGGGTCGGCATGGAAGCTATTGCACTGCCGGTGTACTGGGCTGGCCAACAACTTCAGGCTCGCGTTGATGCAGGCGTGAGTCTTGACGACCCACAAGCCAAAGGCATTCATATGTCACGGTTGTATATAGCACTCTCAACACTGAGCTCTCAAGCACTCAGCATTGAGAGCCTACATCAATTACTAAGCACTTTTTTGCACAGTCAAAATGAGCAAACACAACAGGCCAGTGTGACGCTACGCTTTGACCTGCCGCTACAGCGCGCCGCCATGATTAGCCCACTGAGTGGCTGGAAACACTATCCTGTTAGTGTGCATGCAAGCTTGCAGCAAGGCGCTAGTAGACCCAAAGTCAGGGTTAACTTAGAAGTACTGTACTCATCAACTTGCCCTTGCTCTGCCGCCTTAGCGCGTCAGCTTATTCAACATCAATTTGATCGCGACTTTAACGCGCAGAATTTGTCAGCAGATGCTATTCGCCACTGGTTAGGCAGCCCTGAAGGCATTGTGGCAACCCCGCATAGTCAGCGCAGTAGTGCACATATTAATTTGGCTATGCGTGACACCAGCCAACTCTGCTTTGAAGACTGGATTGATGTTGCTGAACAAGCGCTTGGCACTCCGGTACAAACGGCAGTAAAGCGTGCTGACGAACAAGCTTTTGCACTGGCTAATGGGCAGAATTTGATGTTTTGTGAGGACGCAGCACGCCGTCTACATCAGGCCTTTAGTCAGCGCCCGGACTTAAATGCCTTTTCGCTGCGTGTTGTTCATTCCGAGAGCCTTCATGCACATGACGCCGTAGCACGAAGCTCATGGCAGCGTGAGGCTACATGATGAGCTCTACTATTTGGCATCAGCTTGAGCTAGCACACACTGGCGAGACCCTGCCGTGGTCAGCCGTGTTGCCCGCGTTAACTTGGAACAATGAGGGTCTTTTACCCGCCATCGCGCAACGACATGACACGGGCGAAGTACTGATGATGGCGTGGATGAATGCTGAGTCGCTGAGCGAGACATTACGCACTAGGAAGGTGTGTTATTGGTCTCGCTCACGTCAGTGCCTATGGCGTAAAGGTGAAAGCTCTGGACATTATCAGCGACTCATCGAAGCACGCTTAGATTGCGATGGTGACTGCTTATTATTACTGGTCGAGCAAACTGGCCCAGCCTGTCACACCTTCCGATCCAATTGTTTCTACAACGCCATACGCAACGATACGGTAGAAGTTCTTAGTTCGTCTGGAGTTACAGTATGAGCCGTTTACCCAGTTACTTAATTCGTAAGCACAAGTAGTCAACGAAGGGCAGGTTTTACTTCGTGATGTCTATATCCGTGACGGCCGAATTGAGCGCATTGCCGCCACCCTTGACGGCTTAACGGCTGATGTTGAAATTGATGCGGCAGGCGATTATTTGTTGCCTGGCATGATCGACGATCAGGTACATTTTCGTGAGCCAGGCATGCCCGAAAAGGGCTGCATAGCCAGTGAGTCTGCAGCAGCTGTTGCGGGTGGTATTACCAGTTTTATGGACATGCCCAATACCAAGCCGCCAACACTCAGCTTAGCGGCACTTCATGACAAAAAGCGACGTGCCGCAGCTTCTAGTCTTGCCAATTTCGCCTTTCACTTTGGGGTTAGTAACGACAATATTGACGTCGTGGCCAGTCTTGATCCTAGCGAAGTAGCTGGTGTTAAAGTGTTTTTGGGCGCATCCACTGGCAATATGCTGGTTGATGACCCCGTCATCTTGTCGCGCTTATTTGCCGTTGTGCCCACGATACTACTAGCCCATTGTGAGCACGCCCCTAGCATTAGTGCATTAGAGGCCAACTTTCGAAAGCGATATGGTGATGATGTTCCTGCCTCAGAGCACCCTCATATTCGCAGCGCTGAGGCATGTTATGCCTCATCGGAGTTTGCTGTCTCATTAGCCAAGCAGCACAACACACGGCTGCATGTGCTACACATTTCAACCGCGCGCGAACTGGCATTATTTACGCCTGGCACACTCACCCATAAACGCATCACAGCAGAGGCTTGTGTTCACCATCTCTACTTTGATCAGCGCGAATATGCTCGGCAAGGTCACCTCATCAAGTGCAATCCTGCCATTAAACGCCAACAAGATCGTGATGCCTTGCGGCAAGCCGTTATTGATGGCCGTATTGATGTCATCGGTACCGATCATGCTCCCCATACTCGGCCTGAAAAACAGCAATCGTACTGGCAGGCACCCTCGGGCATGCCGCTAGTTCAGCATGCTTTACCGGCTCTGCTAGAGCTTATGAATGATGCTAGTTGGACACTACCACTCGTTGTTGAACGTACCAGCCATCAAGTCGCTCGACTATTTGGCATTCACCAGCGTGGCTTTATTCGTGAGGGCTATTGGGCCGACTTGGTATTGGTTAAACGTCTTCAAAAGCCACGCCCGGTCTCGGACGATCCTATTTTGGCGCATTGCGGATGGACCCCATTTGCTCATGAGTCTTTTCACCATTTCGTCGATGCCACTTGGGTATCGGGACAATTGGCTTGGCACCAAGGCCAGCTCAATCCTTCCTGCCGTGGACTGCCGCTTACTTTTAAACACTGAGATTGCCATGACTGTAAAACATACAGCCGAGACTGCTGATTTAGCACTCTTGCGCCATAGCTGTGCGCATTTATTAGCACATGCTGTCAAAAACTTATTTCCAACAGCACAAGTCACCATCGGTCCTGTGATTGAGGACGGCTTTTATTATGACTTTGCTTACGAACGCGCTTTCACGCCAGCAGACTTAGTCACCATCGAGACCGAAATGCAGCGTCTTGCCAAAGCGGATCTAGCAATAGAACGACGCACATTAAGTCGAGAAGAGGCCATCCGTATTTTCGACTCTCTGGGTGAACATTATAAAGTCGAGATTATTCGTGACCTGCCAGCAGACGAGGCGTTATCACTCTACCGTCAAGGCGACTTCGAAGACCTTTGCCGTGGCCCACATGTTCCCTCTACCGGCTGGCTGAGAGCATTCAAGCTTACCAAACTGTCTGGCGCTTATTGGCGTGGTGATCAGCAACAAGCTGCACTGCAACGAATCTATGGGACCTGCTGGAACAACCGACAAGCACTGAAGGATTATTTGACTCGTCTGGAGGAAGCCCAGAGGCGTGACCATCGCAAACTTGGCACCGAGCTGGGACTGTTTCGCTTCGAAAGTTTTGCACCCGGTGCGGTATTTTGGCTACCAAAAGGCTGGACGCTGTTTCAGCGCCTGCTTAACTACTTACGTGAAAAACAAGAACACGCCGGTTTTGTTGAAATTAATACCCCAGATGTCATGGATCGAGAGCTTTGGGAACGCTCCGGTCACTGGGCGAATTACCGCGAACATATGTTTACCACGCAAACTGAAGATCAACGCCATTTTGCACTTAAGCCAATGAACTGCCCGGGTGCAGTTGCTGTGTTCGCTGCTGGTCTAAAAAGTTATCGTGAACTACCACTTCGGATGGCTGAATTTGGCAAGGTTCATCGCTACGAACCGTCTGGCGCGTTGCATGGCCTGATGCGAGTACGGCACTTCACACAAGATGATGCACATATTTTCTGCACACGTGAGCAAATGCAAAGTGAATGCACCAGCACCATTGCCAGTGTTTTTAGCATCTACCAAGACTTTGGCTTTACTAATATCACCGTTAAGCTCTCAACTCGTCCCGCCAATCGAATTGGTACTGAAGCAACGTGGGATTTGCTCGAAAGTGCGTTACAAGGCGCTTTGCAAGATCAAGCCATCGACTATCAGATTAATCCAGGCGAAGGTGCTTTTTATGGCCCGAAGCTAGAGTTTGTTTTACGTGATGCCATTGGTCGTGACTGGCAATGTGGCACTCTGCAAGTAGATCTTAATCTGCCCGAGCGTTTCGATATTAGTTATATTGATGAACACGGTCAGCGTCAGCGGCCGGTCATGCTGCATCGCGCTCTGTTTGGTTCACTTGAGCGTTTTATTGGCATCTTACTCGAACATCATGCTGGTGCGCTGCCAACATGGTTAGCGCCGGTACAAGCCGTTGTGCTCAATATCACCGATGACCAAGCGCCCTACGCTGAAGCGCTTAGGCTTAAGCTTAAGTTGGTTGGTATGCGTGTGAGCGCTGATCTGCGTAATGAAAAAATTTCATTAAAAATTCGCGAGCACAGTCTACAAAAAGTACCGTGGTTAATCATTGTTGGTGCCAAAGAAATGACCGATGACCGCGTTTCACTGCGCGGTCGTCATGGTCAGAAATTTGATCTTTTAACGTTCGAGCAAGCCCTTGACTTAATACAGTCAGCTTAAAGATGAAGTTTTTAGACACTTCAGGATGTTTGTGTTTGCGATACGACTCAAAATTACGTGTTACTAAAAAGCGTGGGAAACGTTGTAGGGCCCAAGCTTTAGATCGGGAAATTCTTGAGTGATTCTCAAGCTTTAGATTGCGGAGATTGTTGCGACAAATAAATACAAAATATGAAAAATTAACCTATTGATTTTTACTAGGTTAATTGGCGGAAGCGGTGAGATTCGAACTCACGAACCCTTTCGGGTCGCCGGTTTTCAAGACCGGTGCATTCAACCACTCTGCCACGCTTCCAACGGGTGTGAAGCCTACCAGAGTCAGGATTGTCGTCAAGATTTTTTGTGCTTCCGATAGCGCTTATGTGCAATTCTTAGCAAATGAATACTGATCCATGCGCTAAAAAAGCCTAATGGCCAAGCAATCCATTGCGGCTGCCAAAAAGACAGCACGGCTAACAACATGCCCAATGTGCCCAGCAGGGTTAAAAGGCTTGCATCAGTTGGGCTAAGTGCTCTTGATTCGCGCACTGCCATGGCAACGGCTCGTGTTAAGCGCAAAGTGGTCACTGAGCTTTGTTGAGGTCGCTGCGTACGTTTTTGTTTTGGTCGTGGCTCAGATAACTTAATATTTTTGGCGGGACTTAAGACAATTTCGGTTGCATTACTTAAGTCTTGTTCAAACTGTTTTTCCATGACTTCGGCAAAAGGTTCGTCTTCAATCACTAAGTCTAGTTCGTAATTACCAATCCAAGATGCTGGGTTTAAGTTGCTGGAGCCAATGCGACACCACATGCCATCAATTACGGCGGTTTTGGCATGCAGCATGGAGCCATTCCATTCATATACCTTAACACCGGCCTCAAGTAGGGCGCGGTAACTTGATCGAGACAGTAAACCAATAAGGGGAAGGTCAGAGCTGCCAGGCACCAGTAATCGTACGTCTACACCTTGGCTCGCCGCTTCACGCAGTGCTTGTAGGTAAATGGGTGTGCCAACAGGATAGGCGTCGGTAATCCAAATGCGCTCTTGTGCTAACGAGATAATAAACAGATCCAGTCTTAGTAGCGGGCTTGACTGGGGTCGACCAACCAATAAACGAACACGTGCATTGTCACTGGTCATGTCCATGTTTGATGTCGGGCAAGCGCTATCATCAGCTTGATGAGTGATTAACGGTATGCCATCTGACATTAACCAAGTCTGGTTAAATGCTTCTTCAGCGAGCGCTACAATTTGGCCTGCAACACGAACGCCGGTGTCTCGCCAGGGAGCAACCTGCTTATTACCACGCCACTCTGCACTTAAACACCAGCCACTAATGATGGCCTCACAGCCATCAACACTGATGAGTTTGCGATGGTTGCGAATTAACCAACCTAGCGGCTTAGTGATAGAGGGGGGATTAAAAAAGCGAAAAACACCACCCGATTGTTCTAGTCGTTTGCGCCAAGCATGACTTACGCGCCCAAAGCTGCCTAACCAGTCCACTAAGACAAAAACTTGCACGCCGGCCTTTGCTTGATGACATAAGGCCTCAAGCAAAATTTTGCCCCAGTCGTCGTCAACTAACCGGTAGTTTTCAATAAAAATGTGATGCTTGGCATGTAGGATGAGCTCAAGTGTTGCTGCTTCATGCTCATCGCTGTCACGTAGTAACTGTAAGCGGTGATGCGCCAACGCGACCGCCCCAGTTACGCGTCGAAATAAACTATCGACGTTGACGATGGGTCTGGGCGTGGTCACAAGTTAGCTCACTTAGCGCTCAGCCACTGGCGCTCGTTTAATGGTTGAAGGTATGGGGCGGTTGCTGGTGCGGGGCGGTAGCGCTAAATCCACCGCGATTTCCGCCGCCTCACGTACTAAAGCACGCTCTTCACTACGCTCAAAGTTAGGGTCTTGGGTGGGATTCTCTTTTTCTGTCTGCTCGCTTAGCTCGTCCCATGTTTTGAGCTCAGGCAATTTTTTTGCAGCCCGTCGTTTATTCTCAATGGCTAAACGACGCTGATCGAGTGCGGCTTTTTCTGCCAAACGTTTGGTGATGTTGAGCGTAGTAGTTTTTTGCTCGCGCAGGTCTGCCAAAAGCTTTTGCTGATCTAACACATAAATAAAGTCTGGATCTTTTGCTTGGCGTGCTTGCGAGCTGGCTTTGAGTTCGCTGATGCGGCGCGTTAAGTCAGCAATACGACGGAAACCAGCGGGCTTAATCGTGTCCCAGGGCAGAGCGCCAGTCAGTGCAGACTCGCCAATTTCATCTGGATTAAAAAGTTCTGGGAACACAATGTCTGGCTCGACACCACGGTTTTGTGTGCTGGCCCCCGAGATGCGATAAAACTTGGCTTCAGTGAGCTTGAGCTGACCATGACCAACATCGCGCATGGACTGCACAGTGCCTTTACCAAATGTTGTGCCACCAACCACTACACCACGGCCATAATCTTGAATGGCACCGGCAAAAATCTCAGCAGCAGATGCTGACAAACGATTAGTCAGCACCACCAATGGTCCAGCATATGACATGTCTGGGTTGCCATCGCCCAAGACTTCTACTCGGCCTCGTGCATCACGCACTTGCACAGTGGGCCCTGTGGTAATGAACTCGCCAACCAAGTCATTAACCTCGGTTAATGAGCCACCGCCATTGTTACGTAGGTCTAAGACTAAGCCGGTCATACCGTCGGCTTTCAGCTCATTAATCAAGCGACGCACATCACGCGTGGTGCTGCGATAGTTGGGATCACCATTTTGCATGGCTTGGAAGTCAGCATAAAAGGTCGGTAGCTTAATGACGCCAACTCGATGTGTTTTTTCGCCACGTTTTATATTGATCACACGTTTGCTAGCCGCCTGATCTTCTAGATTGACGGTATTACGCTCTAGAGTGACTTCTTTAGCTGACGACACCTCATTGCTGGCGCCACTCAAAACTTGCAGTCGCAAAGTGGTGCCTTTAGGGCCTCGAATCAAGCTGACCACTTCATCAATCCGCCAGCCGACTACATCAACAAAGTCTTTCTTGCCTTCGGCCACCGCAATAATACGGTCGCCCGGCTTTAATTGACGTGAGCGATCGGCAGGACCACCGGTCACTAAACGAACAATCTTGGTGTACTCATCTTCCGTTTGCAAAACAGCTCCAATGCCTTCCAGTTGCAAACTCATATTGATGTTGAAGTTCTCTGAGCTACGCGGTGAGTAATACTCGGTGTGTGGATCAAAGGTTTCGGCAAATGAATTCATGAAGGTTTGAAACACATCATCCGAACGTATTTGGTCAGCTGCTTTAAGCTGTGCTTTGTAGCGTTTCTCAAGCGTGTTTAAAATTTCTTTATCTGTCTTTTTAGCCAAGTGCAGGCTTAATGCTGCGGCTTTAAGTCTTAAGCGCCAAAGTTGATCAAGTTCAGCTTTAGTCGTTGGCCAAGCCTCTTCTTTGCGGTCATTAATAATGCTGTCATCTTTGTCAAAATCTAAAATGGCTTTGCCATTACTGATTTCGGCTAACGCAAAGTTCAGACGCTCGCGTAAGCGCTGTTGATAACGATTGTGAATAGTGAATGCCGGCCCCATCAGACCTGCACGTAACTGATCATCAATTTGTGTTTTCCAGCGATTAAAGGCTTGAATGTCTTCGGCTAAGAAATACAGGCGCTGGCCATCTAAGTTGTTTAAGTAGCGCTTCAGAATTTCAGCAGATAACTCGTCGTTTACCGGCGTGCGGTTGTAATGCAGCACGGCTAACTGTCGTGTAATTAAACGCGCGACTTTACCCTGTACATCAGTTGGTTGCAGTGTTGGTGCGTCGGCATGAGACACAGGCGCTAGCAATAAAGCAGCCGTTAATGCCGGCAGCAATACTGATTTACGCAGCAGGCGATGAGCAAAAAAATCGACAACAGTAGAGCGAGCAACAGGCATTGGCATAGACAGACAGTTATCAAACGGCACCAGCGTCTGGGCACCGAACCGCTCTGATCATAACACTCTATGCGCGTCATAACAGTAGGGCTATCTATGCGTTTGATTGACGAAAATACGACAGAGAAATACTGACGTTATAGCTGCCAACAGGGCAGAATAGTATTTTGAGCTTTTATTACTGGAGTTAGTCATGTCTGCGTCGAACAAACCATGTGACCTTGCCTTGGCCCGTGCTGGTCGTGGCCCATTAATGGTTGATGTAGGCGGCTTAACGTTGACTGCTGAAGACAAAGAAGTGTTGGCTCATCCTTGGGTGGGTAGTGTGATTTTGTTTAGCCGCAACGTGGACACGCCAGCGCAAATTAAAGCGCTGACGGATGAAATGCGTGCGGTCAAGCCGGATCTGTGGATTGCGGTCGATCAAGAGGGGGGCCGCGTCCAGCGCTTTCGTGAAGGCTTTACGCGTTTGCCGGCAATGCGCACCTTTGGTGATCAATATGATCGCGATCCAGTCGGGGCATTATCCGCTGCTCGTGCTTGCGGCCAGTTAATGGCAAGCGAAGTAAAAGCGGTTGGGGTCGATTTTAGCTTTGCGCCCGTATTGGACTTGGATGGTGGCATTAGTACCGTCATTGGTGATCGTGCATTTCATAGCGCAGTTAACCCAGCCATTGCTCTGCAACGTGCGTTTATTGAAGGCATGAAAGCAGCGGGCATGATGACCATTGGCAAACATTTTCCTGGCCATGGCTCGGTTGCCGCTGATTCGCATACCGATCTGCCCATTGATGATCGCAGCTGGAATGAAATTGAAGCTTATGATCTGCGTCCCTTCGCTGCATTAGCAGCCGAGTTAGACGGCATTATGCCTGCACACGTGGTGTACCCTCAGGTTGATCCATTACCTGCTGGTTTCTCTGAGTACTGGCTGCAAACCGTGTTGCGTCAGCAGTTGGGCTTTAAAGGCCTGATCTTTTCAGATGATTTGTGCATGCAAGGTGCGGTGGATATTGGCCCTATAACAGAGCGTGTTGATGTGGCCTTGGCTGCAGGTTGTGATGTGGTGCTGATTTGTAATGATCGTGGGGCGGTGATGGAGGTGCTTGGCTAATGATTAAAGTTGGCACTGCTCAAAAGGATGTTAGGACGGACTATCGAGATGTAGCCGTTTTATTGCCTGCTTATAATGAAGAAGCGGCAGTAGGCGATACAGTTAAGGCCTTTTTGCGAGCACTGCCAGGCTGCACCGTGGTGGTTTGTAATAACTGCTCAACCGATCAAACTGCCTCAGCTGCTCGTGCAGCAGGTGCACAGGTTATTGACGAGAACATGCCGGGCAAAGGCAATGCAGTAAGGCGACTATTTGCTACGGTAGATGCCAATTTATACGTTATGGCGGATGCGGATACGACGTATGACGCTGATGCGGCACGTGGCATGATTGAAAAGATGCAAGCTGAGCACTTGGATATGGTCACTGGTGTGCGTGTGCATTCAGATAAAACGGCTTATCGTCGTGGCCATGTTTGGGGCAACCTGCTTTTTAATAAACTCTTTAGTCGACTCTTTAAATCAGCCACTCAAGATGTTTTTTCTGGTTATCGCGTCTTAAGTGGTCGTTTTGCTCGTTCGTTACCTGTGCAGTCCACCGGGTTTGAAATTGAAACGGAAATGACAGCTGTTGCTACTATTTTAAAGCTCTCAGTAGGAGAGGTGCCTGTTAATTATTATCCAAGACCGGCCGGTAGCTTTAGTAAACTAAATACTTATAAAGATGGCATAAAGATTTTATTAACTTATATCCGTCTGATTCGGCACTTTTACCCCAAAAGATTTTATGGCCTTATTTCGGTTCTATTGGCGGCGTTGAGTGTGCTCTTGGGCTTGCCTGTAGTTTTTGAATATTTGGAGACGGGCTTAGTGCCAAGATTCCCAACTGCAATTTTGGCAAGCAGTATTGGCATGTTATCGGTGTTTACACTCATGTCTGGTTTGCTTTTGGAGTCCATTGCTAAAAGTCGAATTGAGCAAAGGCAACTTGCACTTCTTATTAAAGAAAAGTAGCCAATGCTTATGCCAAAACATAGCAAAGAAATACGGTTTATAGTTGTTGGAACAACAGCTTTTCTTGTCCAGTTTTTGCTGACTTGGTATTTGTTAAGCATTGGAATCAGAGCGGCAGTGGCTGTTGGTGGCGCTTTTATCGTGGCATTTACCGTGGCTTATCTAGCCCATAAATATTGGACTTTCTCTTCCAGAGTTCCACACCATCGCGCGTTGCCGAAGTACTTTGCTGCACAAATCTTAGCACTGTCTTCAGGCGTACTTATTGCTGAGCTATCTGCAAGTTTCTTACTGTTTCCAAATAGTTTAACGGCTGTTGCTGCAACAGTTGGCTCAGCACTCATTTCATTTTATTTAAGTTCACGTTGGGTTTTTACAAGATGACGTTTAACTGGACGTACAGAAGAGCGCTTGCAGCGGCTGTTTTTATCATGCTGGTCATGCTGACTAAAAATGTGATTGACCAATACGATGACCTGTTAAACGCCAACCTTCCTAACCCTGACAGTTATTACAAGCTGGTGTTGATTAAGGACTATGACCCGGCTCATGGCTTTCAATATATCGCCAGAGATAATGCGCCAGAGGGTAGCTGGATTCATTGGTCGATACCGCATACTTGGACAGTTATGCAGCTCCATAAAGGCTTTATGCTACTGGGGGTCGAGTCAGAAAAGGCCTTGTTACTGGCAGGTGGCGGGTTGACTCTACTTGCCATGCTTTTGTTGGCTGTTTTTGTTGCGATTACAGTCTTAAATATAGGCTCAAATTTAGCCGCGGTATTGTCGGTATTGGCACTGGCTACAAGTTTCCCACTGTTTGGTTATGGCCAGCTTGTACAAATTACACACCATATTTTTATGCTGGTACCGATAGCGGCTGCATGCATGCTTTTCTTTCGAAAAGACATGCAAACGCGTCAGATTTTTGACTGGCTTGGTGGCTTGTTGCTTGGTTTGGCAATATGGATCTCGCCAGAAACTATGCCGCTAGTTCTTGCCGTTGCAGCCGCAAGAGCGGCAATACAGTTGCAGCAAAGCTCACCAACTTATCTTTGGCCAGCTGCGCTTGGTCTAATGCTGATGCTTTTTTGCGGTTGGTTAATTGATCCGCCACCACCTACGTTTAAGCCATGGGCGTTAGATCACATTAGCTTGGCTTGGCTGTTATTTGGGGTATTAATTAGTGCGCTGATGTTGATGACAGACTTCTGTGTCTACCGACAGTTTGGTTTTCTGCGATCAGTTTTTGCTCTGACGGCATCACTTCTGCTGTGTTTTGGTCTGTGGTTGTTAGTAGTGCCCGGCGCATTATCTGGGCCAGCAGGACTTATTCCTCTAGAGCTGAAAGAGTTGTGGTGGAGCCAAATAAATGAGCTTCAATCAATTAGCAAGCCATCACAGTACATGGCCTATTTAACTATTCCTTTATTGGCAGGCTTTTGGCTTTTTTATATTGCGTGGCGTGAGCAAAAGCTGTGGTTGGCTGTCATAGCGCTTGCCGTCATAACTTACGGTGTACTTGGTGCTGTTTATATACGGATGGGCGCTGCATCAGGTTTGATATCAGCTATTGCGTTTGGTGTTTGCATTAGCCGACTAAAAGTTTTTTCGGCAGATAAAGGCTCACAAGAGTTACCTATGCGAGATCAGCTGTCTGGGGCTTTTATTGTGTTATTGCTGCCACTTCATGTTTTTGTTGTAACGGCTATGGCGAGCTCTGAAGTTATTAAGCAGTCAAAAAATAGTTGCTCATTAAGTGATGTAGTGGATACTTTGGTGGCGCTGCCTCAAGCTGTGGTGTTGTTGCCTGTTAACTACGGTCCAGAGCTATTGTATAAAACGCACCACCATGTAATCGCCGGAAACTATCACCACAATGCTGCAGGGATTCTTGATGTTATCGAGTCTTTTCGCACAAGTGATGTGGATGCAGTATTTGATACGATTCAAAGCAGAGGGGTTAGCTACATTGCGTATTGTCATGGAGAGCAGGCAAAGCAAGATAGCTTTTTACTGAATATAGGTGAAGAATCACGGCCAGCGTGGTTGGTGAGAGTTGAACAGGGTGGTGGCAAGAAATGGAGTCTTTATTCGGTTATATCTGGGAGCCAAGGTCTTCGATAGTCTCTGCGGTATTGCTAAGTATGGATGAAGATCTATTCGCCAAGACTGTAGCTGCAAAAAAAATTGTTATAGCAATGGCGGCAACAATTAGAGCGTATTCGATCATGGTGGCGCCTTTTTGAAGGCGAATGAAGGGACTTCTTATATTGAGCTGATGTTTAAAGCGCATAAATCAACTCACACAGGAAACTGGTAGGAAATACCTACTAGCTTCCTGTTGAGAGGCAATTGCATTATACAAGTGTCTTACGGAGCAACCGTAGCACCAGCACCTTCCATTTCTTGGCCAATTGTTGTCATGGTGTTATTCACTGAGTTGCCTACTAGGCCAAAAGCAAAAATAGCAGCAACTGAAATCAAAGCAGCAATCAATGCATACTCAATAACGGTAGCGCCTTTTTGCGTGTTACGCAGTTCTTGAACTTTTTTCATCTTTCTCTCCAAGAGTTCCCGGCTTAACTACCGGATAAATAATAGTTTACGCCATTAGTCGAAATTGACTATACGCTTAAGTTGCCAATTTGTTTGGCTTTTGTAAAGGGCTGTAATGTGCAATCGACAAACTGTCATGTATCTGTAACTAGTTGTTTTGTTGTATTTTCTTTACAGCGCGTTCCACAACCTAGCATAGCTTGATAGGATGATCTTAGTCAGAATTTTTTGATGACTTTTACTTAAGGAGAAGCGGCATGAATAGCCGTGTCATGTTGGTGCTGGCTGTTTTGCTCATCGTTGGTGCTGCCATCGCTGGTTATCTTGGCTATAAAACCACGCAGGATGCAAAGCTTGCCGCAGAACAAGCTGCGCGTGAAGCAGAAGTTGTTAAGGCGCAAGCGGTTGTGGTGCCTGGCAAGGTTCCTGTTGTAGTGGCTGCGCGCGAGATCCCGGCGTATAAAACAATCGATGCACAAGATGTGGTGTTGGATTACATCAAAGTAGAGCCTCCCTATACCTTTCGCGCGACGGAAGACTTAATTGGTCAAGTTCTGCAAGTGCCTATTAAGCCCGGCACATTAATTTCTCAAGAACATCTTCAGCCCGGCAGTGAGATTGCTCGTTTATTAAAGCCGGGTGAGCGTGCAGTGGCTATTGCTATTGATGAGGTGGTTGGTGGCGGTGGTTTTGTTCAGCCTGGCGACATTGTTGACGTGCTTTTATTTGCTCAAGGGGATAACCGCCCAAGCGCCTCGGCACAAATTGTGATGCGCGCCTTGCGTGTGGTGGGTTTTGGTGTGCAGCTGATTGGCCCAGAGGGTGGTCCGCAAACGGCAGAAGCTAAAGATGGTCGGCGAGCTGAGCGTCAACGTGCCCGTACTGCTGTGCTTGCGGTAGCGGAAGAGGATGTTACGCGGCTTATGTTGGCAAGCAGCATTGGCACGCTGCGCTTGGCAATTCGTCCCGCCAGTGAAGCAATTGCTGATGCAGCGCTTGCAGAAACTGAAGAACAGTCAAACTTAACGCCGGCTCAACAGGCTGCAGCGGCCAAGAAAAAAGCCGCGGAAGAATCTAAGTTGCTGCGTGCCAGTGCGATTGTTCCGCCAACGGTGGCGGAGCGTCAACCTGCTGCCGCTGGTGGTGGGCCAGCAAGGCCGGCGGCACGACCTGCCCAGCCCCCTGTAACTATTTTCCGTGGTTTGGAACGTGGCAATTAAGCCATTACAGCAAAGGATTTCTGACATGACAGTTCAGCGTTGTTTTTGGCATAACACCAAAGCGGCCCTATTAGCGGCCTGCTTAATAAGTATTGTTCCTGCACTGGCATCTGCAGACTGTAAAGACCCGGAGCAGCAGCTGCCACCAGACTTCACTATTAAAGCAGGTCTACAAGAGCCTTTTAATTTGCCTGCTGCCATGGTGCGTGTTGCTGTCGGCGAGCCAACAATTGCCGATGTGGCAGTTGTAGATGTGCGTACTTTGTTATTACAAGGCCGTAAGGCCGGTGAAACCAGCTTGCTAGTATGGACACAATGCGACCCCAAAACGCCACAGCGTGTGATGATTCGTGTGTTGTCAGATTTGTCTGCAGCGCAGCAGTTGGCACAAGCTGATACACCGGAAACATTGGCTGAGCTACCGTCACAAGTTCAAGCAGATATTCGTTTTGTAGAAGTAAGCCGGTCGAAGTTGATTGAAGTAGGCACGCGTATGCAAATGCGCAGCGGTAGTGGTCGCAGTAACTTTTTTGGGGCGCCAACCTCTGGTGGCTCCGCTGCACCCGGCGCGCCTGTGCCAGCAACTGGCGGTACGTTTCCCTTAGACCCTAATGCTTTCAATATTGTCTGGGGTGGTAATAGCAGTCGCTTTTTATCCGCTATCAACTTGCTGGAAAGCAACGGTTATGCCTACACCCTGTCACGGCCATCATTGGTAGCCTTGAGTGGCCAAACAGCAAACTTCCTAGCGGGTGGCGAGGTGCCTGTGCCTGTACCACAAGGCCAGGGTGCTGTGGGCATTGAGTTTAAAGAGTTTGGTGTTCGTTTAACTATTTCGCCAACAGTGTTAAGCCCCCAACAAATTTTAATGCGAGTAGCACCCGAGGTAAGTGAGCTGGACTTTACTAACGCGGTCTCAATAAATGGCAGTATTGTGCCGGCGTTGCGCATTCGTCGCACTGACACCAGTATTTCATTGGCCGATGGTGAAAGCTTCATCATCAGTGGTCTGATTTCACGCAACACACTAAGTAATGTCGATAAGCTGCCGGGCCTTGGCAATATCCCTGTACTAGGCGCTTTTTTCCGCTCTAACCGTTTTGAGTCCGAAGACCGTGAGCTACTGATGATTGTCACGCCACGTTTAGTGCGCCCGATTGCAGCCGATGCACGTTTGCCGGCAATGCCAGCAGAAGCGTGGCGGCGTTATCAGCCGGGTGCTGGTAGCCTTTTTTGGCAGGGCGTAACCCCGCCTTATACCGAACGCCCCATTGAAGCAGGACGCTGATCATGCCTAGTAATGACCAATCAGTAGTAATTGTCTCCAAACAACGTGATTTAGCAGTTTGGTTAAGCAATTCGCTAGAAGGCACAGCTGAAGTAGTGCCATGTCAGCAAACAGACCTTAATGATGTCTTACAGCTGATCAATATGGCGTCAGCCTCTATCGTATTTATTCCGGTGGAAAAAGACACTTGGCAAACTGATGTGCGCTTTATTGAAAGCTTGATGGCGGCGCGCCCAACATTAGCCTGTGTCGTGTTGGCTGAATCACTCGATCAAGAGCGTTTATTGGCGGTGATGCGAGCGGGCGCAAAAGACTTTTTAACCTTTGCATCTCGCCCTAGTGACTTGGCTGGTTTGGTGCGCCGTTTAGCAGAGCGTACGCCTGCGGTCGTTAGCGCGCCCATGCAACAAGGCTTGATGGTTACTTTAGCAAGCGACCGCCCAGTAGTGCATTCAGCGTTTCACGCCATGCATTTATGTGCTGCCATTAAAGCGAAAGACCGTGATGCCAATGTGTTGTTGGTGGACTTAGGTCAACCTTTTGCTGAAGCGCAGCAAGTGTTTGGTCTTGAGGGGCAATTCACGTTTATGGATGCGCTGCGAAATTTGCGTCGCTTAGATAAAACGCTGGTTGAAACCACCTTCCCTAAACACAAGGCAGGTGTTCGTGTGCTGTCAGCGCCGGCTGAAGGTATTCCTCTACTTGATATCACAACGTCTGAAATGTACTTGCTGATTGGTACATTACGGAGCCTGTTCACGCATGTGGTGTTCAATATTTGTGGCTTACCAACAGTAGATTTTACCGAGCTGTTAATTGGCAACTCGAATAACGTCGTATTTTCTGTTGACCAATCCATCACCAGTTGTCGAGCCGGTTTAGATTTGGTGGCTCGCCTTAAAGAGATTGGTGTGCCAATTGCTAGCCCAATGCTCTTGATTGATCACTATCACGCCAAAGTATCACCAGATGATAAAGCCATTGCGCGCTCTTTTTCGATGGATGACTTCATCGATCTGCCAGAAGCATCCGAATTACGTTTACGCGCCATGAACTTAGGTCAGTTGATGTTTGAGTTGGCGCCACAAGACCTACTAAGTAAGCAGTATCGCCAATGGGCTACGCTGGTATGCAATACCGAAGATGCTAAACGCGTTGCTGAGGTCCATAAAACCAAGCCAGAAGAAGTCTCTGGCGGTTTTTTAGACAAACTCAAAAAGTCGCTGTCTAAGTGAGGATCTAGAGCATGGCCATGGGATACATTCCAGGTGGTCGCTTAGCGGCCAAACGCGTTGACCAAGACATCTCTAAGGTCAAATTTATGTTCCACCGATACCTCATTGATTCGGTGGATGACGATGGCTTTAACATCTTAGAAAATCAGCGCCCAATCATTTTGGAGTATGTGCAGCGTAAGCTGAATACCTATATTGCTGAACATTCCTTACCTGTTTCGCGCTTCGAAGCGGATCGTTTGTCTGAAGAGTTGGTTGATGAGCTAGTGGGCTTTGGCCCACTAGAGTCCATGCTGAAAGACACATCTATTTCAGAAATCATGGTTAACGGACCGAATAAAATCTTCTTTGAGCGTGACGGTAAAATTCAACACAGCGAGTTGCGCTTTGTTGATGACAACCATGTGGCACGCGTGATTCAGCGTATTTTGGCACCCATTGGTCGTCGTTTAGATGAGTCCAGCCCAATGGTTGATGCGCGCATGCCCGATGGTAGCCGCGTTAACGCAATTATTCCGCCTATCGCCTTAGACGGTCCCACAATCAGTATTCGTAAATTCCGCAAGGATCTGCTGCAAGCGAATGATTTAGTGACCTATAAATCTTTAAATGCTGACATGCTGACGTTTTTACAAAAAGCAGTTAGCCAGCGTGCCAACATTTTGGTTAGTGGCGGTACTGGTACCGGTAAAACAACGTTCTTGAATGTGCTTTCCAGCATGATTAATCACGACGAACGTATTGTGACGGTGGAGGATACCGCGGAGCTTCAGTTATCGAATGATCACGTAGTGCGCTTAGAAACCCGTCCACCCAATGCCGAAGGTTTTGGTGAGGTGAGTGCGCGTGACTTGATTCGCAACGCATTGCGTATGCGTCCTGATCGCATCATTGTGGGTGAGGTGCGTAGCTACGAAGTTATGGACATGTTGCAGGCCATGAACACTGGTCACGAAGGTTCGATGAGTACCTTGCACGCTAACAATGCAGCCGATGCCTTGCTGCGCTTGGAAACACTGGTGGGGCTGTCTGGCCAGAAAATTTCAGAATCGACATTGCGCGCCATTATTGTTTCGGCACTCGATATTGTGGTGCAGTTGGCGCGTTTACCCAGTGGCCGTCGCTGTGTCTCAGAAATTGTTGAGGTTGTTGAGCTGCGCGATGATCAGTACGTCACCAATACCTTATTTAAACTGGATCGCATCAGTGGCGAACACGAACGTGTCAGCATGAATCCGGCTAAACCTCGGGTGATTGAGCTGATGAAACAAGCTGAGGCTAAACGCTAATGGCGGTCTTGGTTTATGTCTTTGTTGCCCTGTTAATGGCGCTGGGTGCTTTGTATTTTATTTGGACTGGCCAAGAGCAAGCGCGCGAAGAAATGGTGGCCAAGCGCTTGTCATCGGTGGGTGTGCAGGCCATTGAGTTTCCGGCCAAAGATAGGTTAACGGTCTATCTTGAGCGTGCAGGCATTTACCTTGATATCAACCATCGCCGTATGATTTTGTGGGTGGTGTTTTTGCTGGTTGTGTTATGTGCGTTTCAGTTTGGCATTGCACTGGCCTTATTACTGACCTTTGGGTTGGTCTTTTTTAGCTATACCGCGCTTGGTGTGCTTTACACGCGTCGCCAAGGTTTAATCGTCACCCAGTTGCCACGCTTACTCGATCAGGTGGTGCGCCTAATGCGCTCCGGTAAAACACTAGGAGATGGTTTTGCGATTGCCACTAAGGATGCTGATGAGCCGTTACGGATTGTGATGCAAAAGCTTCAGCGCAATATTGCGCTGGGCATGACCATTACTGAGGCGTTCCAGGAGTTGTCTGACACCTACAACCTAAAAGAACTGCAGGTATTGGCTTTAGGCGTTTCTGTTAATTCTCGTTATGGCGGCAGTCTTATTGATCTTCTCAATAATGTTATCACCTTGATTCATCAGCGTGAGCATTTGTCTCGTCAGTTGCGTGCTATGACAGGTGAAACGCGTACCAGTGCAGTAGTGCTGTCAGCTTTACCGCTTTTAGTAGGCACGTTCATGATTATTTCAAATCCTGACTATATCTTTACCATGATTGATGACCCTAGTGGTAAATGGGTCTTGTATACAGCCGCTGCCATGCAAATTACGGGCATGGGCATCATTTGGCGCATGTTGAGGAGTGTTTAACATGGCGTTTGGTGCGTTGTTTTTCATTATTGTAGTAGCCGCAATTGCACTTGGTATTTATCTGCTAACGCGTATTGCTGCGGAAAAGCGATTAGTAGAAAAGCGTTTATCAGTGCGGGGCGATAGCCAAGCAGATGCTCGTGTGTTGTCTATGCGTTTTGCGGATTTATTCGATGACCAAGAGCGTATTCGTAAGCATATAAATAAAGACTCTGAACTGTCTTTGGCCATGTGGCAAGCAGGCTACCGTGCACCTATTGAGCGAGCCACACTTTATGGTGTGCAAGTGTTGCTGCCATTAGCCACGTTAGCGCTAACTGGGCTTTGGGTCTTAATTAATGGTTATTCGCAAACAGCTTTACTAGGCGGTTTAGTGGTTATTATTTTATCAATACTAGCCCCAAAGCGTGTATTGCAAGCACGGGCAATGGTGCGTATGAAAGCCATTGACGAAGAGCTTTCATTATTCGTTCAAATGCTTCGTATTTTATTCGACTCAGGCCTTGCAGTTGAGCAAGCCTTAAAAGTGCTATCGACGGATGCTGAAAAAGTACTGCCCGAATTAACCAAAGAAATTCGCCCCATTTTGCGTCGTGCAGAACAAGGTCTGGACTTAGGTGAAGAACTGCAAAAGTCTTCTCAAGCGCTGCAGCATACTGACTATACCGATGTGGTTGTGATTGTGCGCCAGATGTTGAAGCAGGGTGGTAGTGCACGTGCATCGCTAACGAAAATGGTCGAATTAATTGAGGGGCGTCGGTTGTCTGGCATGCAGGAAAAAGTCAGCAAACTGTCTGCCAAAATGACGGTTGTTATGATTGTGTTTTTCTTCCCAGCCTTGGTGATTCTGTTGGCTGGCCCTGGATTTATTTCAATTGGCGATTCGATGGGTGATATGTGATGTACGTACGTAGACCCCTACTGATGATGAGTTTGGTGGCTGCTTTATCGGCCTGTACAACCGTTAGCATGACTGCTAATCGGCCGATTAACACGGTTGAAGTAGAGTCAAAAAACTTAGAAGGCAAGGCTGTGAAGGCCGTTTTACCTGCCCGAATTGAGTGTCGGCGAGAGTTGTCACAAGAGGAAGAGTTAAAGCGTTCCATGGCGCAAGAGTTGGCAGAGCAAGGCAGTTATTATGCGGCCCTAGCACAAACCGAGAGCTTGCCACAGCATATGGCTAAAGTGGCGTTGCTAAAGGCAGATATTCTGCGTCGATTAGACCCAAATCAGTCCGAGCTTTGGTATCGCGCCTTGTTAGGGACCTGCCAAACAGGTTTTGCTGAGCATGGCTTGGGCTTATTAGAGGCAAGTCGTGGACGTTACACCGATGCGGTTAGGCGTTTGGCGGAAGCTGCGCGTGCTTATCCTGCAGATGCACGTATTCGTAATGATTATGGCGTGGCGCTAATGCATATCGGTAGTGATGAAACGGCGCGATTTGAGCTGCGTACATCACACGAGTTGGCCCCAGAAGATGCCCAGCCACAATTCAATTTAATGTTGTTAAGTTTGTTATCTAACAATATTCCCGCCTGGCAACAAATGCGCTCGCAGTGGCAGCCTTCAGTGCCTGTGCGGGCAGAGCTTAGATCGGTATGTCATCGTTTACAGCAAATTCGCTTAGCCTCAGGTGTGGCGGTACGAGGCTGCCTGATTGATACATCGCTGTAATGTTGTGTGGCTTTGTTGTTGCGGTTTTGTAGCGGCACCTATGTGAATATGATTTTCAACGTATGCTTTATTTGTCATGAGCGGAGATATGCCATGAAACATGTATTAGTTGCTGCACTCGTGCTGACCACAGCTTCATTGGCGGTAGCAGAGGAAGTTGTTGTTCAGCCTGAGTCAAAACCATTCACACTAATGGGCTGGTTAAATGAACGCCAGCAACAGCTTGATAATTTGCCAGTGCCAGGGGACTCGGCTGAGGGTTGGTTGGCTATGCAACGCGAAGGCAATATGGCTTCTGAGAATCCACAGGCAGCGACACGCGAGTTGCGTGAAAAAGCAGCTGAACGTTTCTTGAAAACTTATGACTTGCCAATTCCTGAAAATGTATACGGCACTGATTTTAAAGCCGGGAATTAAGCAGCTTGGAGCAGTGTGATGCGTCTTGCAATGGTCAATCGCCTGTCGGCGAACAGTCAGCGTGGGGCTGCTGTCATTATGACGGCAGGCTTTATGTTGCTGGCCATTTTGTTTTTGGCGCTAGTCGTTGATAGTGGAAGATTATATTTAGATAAACGAAGTCTGCAGCGTATTGCCGATGTTGCGGCGTTAGAGGTTGCTGCAAGACAAGGCTGTGATCCTGACGTTGATGGTAATGTTTTGGCGCAGCAGTTTGCATTAGAAAGTGCGGCAAGAAATGGTTTTGTCCTTTCTGATGGACGTTCACTGTTA
>CAYYWS010000009.1:0-4620 GCA_964473955.1 uncultured Paraperlucidibaca sp.
AGCTGTTACCACGGAAGCCCAGCCAACCATAACAGCTGCAGTGCCAGCACAGAGCTCAATAAATGGCTTAGCGTTTGAGGATGGAATTGCTTGGCTTAAAACGCGTATACAGGAACAGCCTAGCAGTTACTGGCAACTGGGAAGTGAGTCTGCTGGCTTGTATCGTGTTGATCAGTATATTTGGCAAACTCAAGCGATAAGAGACTATAAGAACACCCGTAATGGCCTGTCCGGCCGCCTTTTTTCAACTCAATTTTCGCCATGGTTAGCGACTGGTGCAGTTTCAGCACGTTGGATATGGCAAACGGTTCACGAGTATGAGCAACAATTTCAAGCCAATGATTCGACTTATTGGGTCAAATTTGAATTGTTGTGGCGGGAGTTTTTTCATTGGCAGCATAGGCAGTATGGCCGAGCTTGGTTTAGCCGTTACGGCATTCAGGGGCCAAGGAGTTTTGAGCCGCCGCTGCTTAATACCACGCAGCAGCACTATTTAAGACAGTGGCAGCAGGGCAGCACAGGTAATGATTTCATCGATGCCAATATGCGCATGTTGAACTTAACCGGTTGGATGTCCAACCGTGGTCGACAAAATGTCGCCAGCTTTTTAATTCATGAACTAGCGTTAGATTGGCGTTTAGGGGCTTTATGGTTTGAGTCGCAGCTAGTGGACTACGATGTGGCCAGTAATTGGGGAAACTGGGCATACCTAGCCGGCGTAGGCAATGACCCAAGAGGCAGCAGACGGTTTAATATTGCAAAACAGGCGCAAACGCACGACCCAACAGGTGAGTTCGTGCGTGAATGGCTTAGCGAACGCGGTAGGTAATACGACCTTTGCTTAAGTCGTAAGGTGTCATTTCTACTTTCACGTTATCACCCGTTAAAATTCGGATGTAGTGCTTGCGCATTTTGCCAGAGATATGGGCAGTCACAATGTGGCCATTTTCCAACTTCACGCGGAACATGGTGTTGGGCAGCGTTTCAACTACAACACCATCAAATTCAATCTGTTCTTCTTTCGACATTCAGCATAGGCCTCAGGGGCGAGTTCAGTGGGACGGGAGGATACCCGAAAACCGGCGCATTGTGCCTGAAAAATCACATTCTGGCAAAAATCAGCGCGCAAATAACCACTCGCCATTTATTAATAACTCTAAGGGCCTAAAACGAGCCTTATAACTCATACGTGGCGACTGCTTTACCCAGTAGCCTAAATAGAGATATTGCAGTCCACGCAGCTGGCAGAGTTTAATTTGGCTCAAAATTGCGAATGTGCCCAAGCTGCGCTGATCAAGGTCTGGTTCATAAAAGGTATAAACCGCTGATAAGCCTGCCTCCAACTCATCAGTAACAGAGACAGCAACTAGACGATCCTGCTCATAAAACTCAATAAAAAAGCTGTCAGACCAGTCGCTGGTTAAAAACTCGCGATATTGACGAGGTGAGGGTGGATACATGTCGCCACTCTGATGTTTGGCCTCGATATAACGCGCATAGAGAGCGTAATGTGCCTCTGACCACTCAGCTTCAACAATACGTGTAGTAATGTCTTGATTGATACGTAAACAGCGGCGCTGGCTACGATTAGGCTTGAACAAATCAATTGGAACACGTACCGAAATGCAGGCTTGGCAGTTTAGGCAATGTGGGCGATAGACATAATTACCACTGCGTCGAAAACCCAACACCGAGAGCTGACTAAAAATGCTCGGTGACATATCGGCTTCAGGGTCAGCAAACAAGGTAATGGCGTCCGATTTCGGCAGATAGCTGCAGGGATGAGCGGCTGTGGTAAAAAACCGAATGTGAGCACCACTAGTCATGCCTTACTCCGTGATCTATCGAATACGAAAGCCCTGTTGCATTAATACCGACTCAGCTAGTCGCCAGTCTGGTAGCGCAAAAATTACTGCTGCCTTCAGCCTAGCGAGATAGTCAGCGCGCGGCAACAGTTCAGCACCTAATTGCATCAAATGAGGATTTTCCATTTGTGCATCAACGACTTCCCAAGACCAGGCTGTGGCCAATGTCATCAGCGCCCAGATGGCTATTTTGGATGCATTACTGCAGCGCGAATACATCGATTCAGCGCAAAATACCTTACCCACAGAAACACCATACAAACCACCGACAAGCTCATTATCACACCACACTTCAATACTGTGGGCCCAACCTAATCGATGCAAACGCAAGTAAGCCGCTTGCATATCGGGCGTGATCCACGTGTCTTCGGCGTAGGCTCTTGGTGCTGCACAACCTTTGATTGTCGATAAAAAGCAGCGATTAACACTGACTTGCCAGTTTCCTTGGCGGTGAGCCTTACGTAAGCTGCGTGCCGGCTGGTAATGCGTGCTCGATAAAATACAGCGAGGATCTGGGCTCCACCACAGCAGTGGCGAATCATCCATAAACCAAGGGAAAATACCTTGACGATAGGCGCTGATAAGACGTTGGGGCGATAAGTCGCCACCAACAGCCAATAAGCCGGGAGGATCTTCCAGCGCCTGTTCGGGCGCTGGAAAGGGGGAGTGCAAACTAAGCCATGTGAGAGACATGGTTTATGGCCGACTTATTTGCTTAATGCATCCAAATATTTTTCAGCGTCGAGTGCAGCCATGCAGCCCGCACCAGCAGATGTGATGGCCTGACGATAGACATGATCAGCAACATCACCAGCAGCAAACACACCCGCAATATTAGTAGCAGTTGCATTTCCTTCTGTGCCGCTTTTAATCGTCAAGTAACCATCTTTCATATTGAGTTGGCCGGCAAAAATATCGGTATTGGGTTTGTGACCAATGGCGATAAAGATGCCTGCTACGTCAACTTTCTGTTCAGAATCATCTTGAGTGCATGACAATAAAGCGCCGTTTACACCGGCATCATCACCTAACACTTCTTTTAACTGATGGTTCCATACAATGCTGATTTTTCCGGCTTTCTCTTTTTCAAATAAATGATCTTGTAGGATTTTTTCTGACTTCAACTTGTCACGACGATGCACCAAGGTGACGTGATCAGCAATATTGGACAAATACAGCGCTTCTTCAACAGCGGTATTACCACCACCCACCACCATGACACGCTGGCCACGATAGAAAAAGCCGTCGCAAGTGGCGCAAGCACTGATACCACGACCCATAAACGCCGTTTCTGTCGGTAGGCCTAAGTATTGAGCTGACGCACCCGTGGCAATAATCAGTGCATCGCAGGTGTATTCAGCGGAGTCACCAGACAATACAAACGGGCGCTGCTGCAAATCGACTTTATTAATGTGATCAAAAACCACCTGCGTACCAAAACGCTCAGCATGGCGTTGCATGCGCTCCATCAAGGCAGGGCCAGTCAAACCTTCAACATCACCTGGCCAGTTATCGACTTCGGTTGTTGTCGTAAGCTGTCCACCGGACTGCATGCCAGTAATGACCACAGGGTTTAAATTGGCGCGCGCGGCATAAACCGCAGCACTATAACCAGCAGGGCCAGAACCTAAAATAATCAGGCGGTGATGCACAGTAGCCATAACAACTCCTAGTAATTGATGTAAAGACAGACAATCAGTATATCAGGGTGCATGTCTTCTGCTGCGTACCCCGCTACAATGTCTACACATTCATTGTGCTGGAATCTGCTTGTGTCATCGCCTGAACAAAATAAAAAGCGCTATGTATACGCCATCGTCTGGTTGGTATTAGCAATCTTTACTGTGATTGCGCTCTACACCGCACACCCTGAGGACAGTTCTTGGATTCAGGCCGGCGCCGGTGTTCAGCATAATGCCGCTGGCGTCGTGGGCAGCCACTTAGCTGCTGTCTTAACCTTATTACTGGGCAGTCTTAAGTGGCTGGTGCCTTTATTGATGCTGTGGCGTGTTCGCCTCTATTGGCGCAATCGTGGCTGGGTGAAAGGGCCTATTCAGGCCTTAGCAACGGTGACTGCTGTTTGTGCATTGGCAGCTTTAGTTAGCCTGCATGTGGATCATCCAGGTGCTGTACTACCCAACGAGTCTGCTGGTTTATTAGGTGCGACCTTCAGTTCGGCAATGTGGCACTTTTTGGGTACTGCTGGCAGCACCTTAATTTTATTAGCGGTGTTTATTCTTGGTTTCACATTGGCATCTGGACTTAATTGGAATGTCGTTTTTGAGCGTGTCGGTGAAGCGTTAAGCATGCTTTGGCAACGTATAGATGCTTTTATCAAGCAGCGAACCGAGCGCAGCAAAACCAATCAAGACTTCAACAGACCATCTCAACAAGCTGTAAATAAACCACGGCAGGCTCCGGTGTTATCAACACCAAAGGCTCCCGAGGCACAAGCTACTTATGTGCCACCGGCGAAACCACGCCACGAAATTAGCATTGCGCAAATGGCCGAAGTTAAGCCAGCGAAAAAACCAGACAGCCAAGGCCAGTTATTCGGCACCACAATGGGCGAAGGCTTGTTGCCGGCAGTGAGCTTACTTGACCAGCCTACGCCACGTGGCAATAAAGGCTTTAGTCCAGAAACACTTGAGGCAATGTCACGTTTACTAGAAATCAAACTCAAAGAGTTTAACGTTGATGCCGAAGTCGTGGCAGTTCAGCCTGGCCCCGTCATTACACGGTTTGAAATTCAGCC
>CAYYWS010000009.1:4720-23146 GCA_964473955.1 uncultured Paraperlucidibaca sp.
TCAGTCGGTGTAAACGCGATGATTTTGTCCATGCTGTTTAAGGCCGGACCATCTGATTTACGCTTGATCATGATTGATCCAAAAATGTTGGAGTTATCGGTCTACGACAAAATCCCACATTTGCTGACTCCGGTAGTAACCGACATGAAAGACGCTGCCAATGCCTTGCGTTGGTGTGTAGCGGAAATGGAACGTCGTTACAAAATGATGTCTAAGTTAGGCGTGCGTAACTTAGATGGTTGCAATAAAAAGATTATGGACGCTATTGCTGCTGGCACACCACTAACAGACCCCTTATGGAAGCCGGGCGAGAATGTGCTGGATGAAACCGCACCCGAGCTTAGTAAATTGCCATATATCGTTGTTATTATTGATGAATTTGCCGACATGATGATGATTGTTGGTAAAAAAGTGGAAGAGCTGATTGCACGCATTGCACAAAAAGCACGGGCGGCTGGCATCCACTTGATACTGGCGACGCAACGCCCGTCTGTGGACGTGATTACTGGCTTGATCAAAGCCAACATTCCGACACGTATGGCATTCCAAGTGTCTAGCAAAATCGATTCGCGCACTATTTTGGATCAAGGCGGCGCCGAAATGCTGCTGGGTAATGGCGATATGCTGTTTTTACCCCCAGGAACCAGTCTTTCTGAACGAGTTCATGGTGCCTTTGTCAGCGACGAAGAGGTTCACCGCGTTTGTGATGACTGGAGAGCACGTGGCGAACCAATTTACATTGATGAAATCTTAGAAGGTAGCTTAGACGCTAACGAAGGCGGAAAAGGTAGCTTTGGCGGTTTTGATGATGTCGGCGGTGACCCTGAGCAAGATGCGCTCTACGATGAAGCGGTGGCATTTGTGCTGGAAACGCGGCGTCCGTCAATCTCGTTCGTACAACGTAAGTTCAAGATTGGTTATAACCGTGCAGCACGACTTATTGAAGCCATGGAGAACGCCGGGGTGGTGTCATCTATGAGCAGCAATGGCCAGCGTGAAATCATCGTTCCTAGACACGATTAAGGAGTTTTTCATGCCGGTATTTCGTTCGTTTTATGCATTAGTAGCGCTGTTATTTTCGCTAACTGTTGTTATGCCGGCTCATGCCTCAACCGCGCTGCAGGATCTAAGTCAGCGCCTACAGACCATGCAGTCTTTTCAAGCCAGCTTTACCCAAATTACGGCGCAAGCAGGTAAACGCCCCGATGTAGGTGTAACCGGGGTGCTGTCAGCACAACGTGCAGGGCAGTTTCGTTGGGAAGTAAAACAGCCCTATGAGCAGATTATTGCCTCAGACGGCACCGACTTACGCATTTATGATCCAGACTTAATGCAAATGACGGTGCGTGCTATTGGTGATGATGTAGGTCAAACACCGGCTTTATTATTTACCGGTGACACTAAAGCCATTGCTGAGCAATTTGACGTTAAGCGCATACAGCAATCACAAAATGTTCGCTTTGTACTGACACCTAAGGCTAAGGACTCAATGTTTGAGTCACTCACATTAAGTTTTAAAGGCAAAGAGCCCATTGGTATGTTGTTGTCTGACGGAGTAGGCCAGACCACAGAGATCACTTTCTTTAATGTCAAAATGAATCCAAAATTGTCGGCCAGTTTATTCAAACTAACTCCACCCAAAGGCACCGATATCATTGAAGAATAGCGATAACAGCTATCAGCCCTTAGCCGCCAAGCTGCGACCACGTGCCTTATCAGACTATATAGGCCAGTCGCAGCTTCTGGCGCGCGGTAAGCCACTGCGTGAAGCATTGGAAACCGGCCAACTACATTCAATGATCTTATGGGGGCCACCAGGTGTCGGTAAAACGTCACTTGCATGGCTCATGGCCAGCACCTGTGATGCCCGTTTTTTATCGGTGTCTGCAGTTTTGTCCGGCGTCAAAGAAATTCGCGCTGCGATTGAAGAAGCCCAGTTCTACCGACAGCAAGGGCAACGCACTGTGCTCTTTGTTGACGAGGTTCATCGCTTTAATAAGTCCCAGCAAGATGCTTTTTTGCCCTATGTTGAGGATGGCACCCTGATTTTTATTGGTGCGACTACTGAAAACCCATCGTTTGAATTAAATAAAGCCTTGCTCTCACGTGCTCGCGTTTATGTCCTAAAAAGCCTGCAGTCGGACGAGTTATTAACTCTGTTAAAACAGGGTTTGATGACGCTGAATGAGCAGCAGGAACTAACACTGGATGACACAACCCTCAATGCGCTTGCACATGCCGCTGATGGTGACGGCAGGCGAGCACTTAATTTGCTGGAGTTGGCTGCGGACCTCGCCGATGACAGCGGAGAATTAACCGAGTCGGCCTTAAATGATATTTTGCAGGGCTCGGTTCGTCGTTTTGATAAACAAGGTGATGACTTCTACGATCAGATCTCGGCACTGCATAAAAGTGTACGGGGTTCTGACCCGGATGCAGCGTTGTATTGGTTAGCTCGCATGATCGATGGTGGTTGTGACCCACTATATATTGCACGTCGTGTTTTACGCATGGCCTCTGAGGACATTGGCTTAGCCGACCCCAGAGCACATACCTTGGCGCTAGAGGCTTGGCAGACGCTAGAGCGGCTTGGCCAGCCTGAAGGTGAGCTAGCGCTGGCACAGGCAGTGGCTTTTATGGCGGTGGCCGCCAAAAGTAATGCCGTGTACACCGCCTGGAAAGCTGCCAAAAAAGTGGTACAAGAAACTGGCTCATTAGCGGTGCCAAAACACTTACGTAATGCCCCAACAACATTAATGAAGCAACAAGGGCACGGTCTCGACTATCATTACGCCCATGATTATCCCAATGCTTATGTTGCTGGCGAACGCTATTTACCACAAAGCTTAGCTACAATACGGTTTTACCAACCGACTGATCGTGGTTTAGAGCAGCGCATAGCGCAAAAGCTAGAACGTTTGCATGAGCTAGGTCGCTCCAGCACGTGGCAGCGCGGTGCCGATGACCCTGAATAACAATGTTCTAAATGACTAAGTAAAGAGACGTTTTTTATGCTTGATCCAAAGTTGTTACGTAATGAGTTCGCCACTGTTCAGGCTGCCTTAGCCAAACGTCATGTGCATTTAGATGCTGAGCTTTGGTCTGCGCTAGAGCAACGTCGTCGTGAACTGCAAATTGAAACCGAACAACTGCAGTCCGAGCGTAACACCGGTTCAAAACAAATCGGCATTGCCCGCAAAAATGGTGAAAACACGGATGCCTTAATGGCCGCCATGGCTGACATTAACAAGCGTCTGGTGGATGTAGAACGCGCATCCAATGCAATTCAGCAAGAGTGGCAAGGCTTAGCGCTTAGTGTGCCTAATTTGCCAGATGACAGCGTGCCCGCGGGTAAAGGTGAAGAAGATAACGTTGAAGTGCGTCGTGTGGGAGATGTCAAGGAACTTGGCTTTGAGGCCAAAGACCATATTGCCTTGGGCGAGACGCTGGGTATGAGTTTTGAGCGTGCCAGCCGTATGAGTGGTGCACGTTTTACCGTACTCAGCGGGCAAATGGCCAAGCTGCATCGGGCACTGACCCAATTTATGTTAGACCTACATGGCCAAGAGCATGGTTATGAAGAGGTTTATGTACCATATCTCGTGGGCCCAGAAAGCTTACAAGGCACAGGTCAGCTACCAAAATTTGAAGAAGATCTCTTTAAAGTTCGCGGTGATCGTGAGTTGTATTTGATTCCTACTGCAGAGGTGCCGGTGACCAACCTGCATCGTGATGAGATTTTAACGATTGATGAGCTGCCTAAGCGTTATGTAGCTCACACACCATGCTTCCGTAGTGAGGCTGGTGCCTATGGTCGTGATACCCGTGGCATGATTCGTCAGCATCAATTCGACAAAGTTGAGCTGGTACAGCTGGTGCGCCCTGAAGACTCTAATGCAGCGCTTGAGTCCTTAACACAGCATGCTGAAACCGTTTTGCAACGTTTAGGACTGCCATACCGTGTCATGTTGTTGTGTGGTGGTGATATGGGCTTTTCTGCCATCAAAACGTTTGACATCGAAGTTTGGCTGCCAGGACAAGCGAAATACCGTGAGATTTCTTCATGCTCTAACTGTGGCAATTTCCAAGCTCGCCGTATGCAGACACGCTTACGTAACCCTGAGACTGGTAAAACAGAGCTGCTACACACATTAAATGGTTCGGCGTTAGCAGTAGGGCGCACGCTGGTGGCGGTATTGGAAAACTATCAGCAAGCTGATGGTTCTGTACTTATTCCTGAGGCCTTGCAACCTTATATGGGTGGGCAAGATCGTCTGCTGCCTAGCGCTTAAATCATGGAAACACTGCCACTGGGCTTTCGACTACGCGACCGCTCTTGCTTAATTGTTGGTGGTGGTGAAATTGCACGTCGCAAGGCTGACCTTGTCATCCGCGCCGGCGCCATTGTCACTATCGTTGCACCTGACATAGATGACGATGTAGCCAGAATGGTTATCGACTCAAAAGGTCAGTTAGTGCAACGTGCTTGGCAAGCAAGCGATATTAAAGGCCACGACTTAGTCATTGCGGCTACTGATGATGAGCCGCTAAATGCAGCTATTTCAGCAGCGTGTTTTAGCCAACATATACCCGTTAATGTGGTTGATGCGCCTGATTTGTGCTCGGTTATTTTTCCCGCCATTGTTGATCGCTCACCATTGATCATTAGTGTATCCAGCAATGGAGCCGCGCCGGTATTGGCACGTCAGCTGCGAGCGCGTCTTGAAACGTTAATTCCCGAGGGCTATGGTCGCCTAGCTGCGTTTATGCGTGAAGGTCGGCCACTAGCCAAACAACAACTTGCAGACACCAGAACGCGGCGCTTATTTTGGGAGGCTGTATTAGCCAGTCATATTCCACAACTCATTTATGACGACAAACCAGCGCAAGCAAAAGCTGCTTTAAGTGCCATGCTGAATGACTTTAGTGTGGCGAGCAAAGGCGAAGTGTACTTAGTCGGCGCAGGTCCTGGCGATCCTGATTTATTGACCTTCAAAGCACTACGGTTAATGCAACAAGCAGATGTTGTGGTCTACGACCGTTTAGTCTCGGCACCCATTTTAGATATGTGTCGCCGCGATGCAGAGCGTATTTATGTCGGTAAGGCGAGGGCAGAGCACACCCTGCCACAAGAAGGCATTAATGCGTTATTGGTACGTTTAGCCCTGGAAGGTAAACGTGTATGCCGACTTAAAGGTGGCGACCCATTTATTTTTGGCCGTGGCGGCGAAGAGATTGAAGAGTTAGCTGAGGCCGGCATACCATTTCAGGTGGTGCCAGGCATTACCGCTGCCAGTGGCTGTGCAGCTTATGCCGGCATACCCTTAACACACCGCGATTATGCGCAGTCAGTGCGTTTTGTGACGGGGCACTTGAAAGACGGCACACCCGATTTGCCATGGCAGGAGCTGGTGCATCCACAACAGACTCTAGTGCTATACATGGGTTTAGTCAGCCTAGCCCCCATCCGTGAGCAGTTGTTAAGACATGGCTTATCTGAGCAAACACCTGTCGCTATGATCTCTAAAGGCACCACTCAGGATCAACAGGTATTAACAGGCACGCTGGCTAACATTATCGATGTATTAGCAGGGCACTCACTACCAGCACCAACATTAATCATTATTGGTGAAGTAGTGAGCCTGCGTGACAAACTGAACTGGTTTGGCGAGCGTTAGTCGCTGATTTGTAACATGCGTGCTCGCGAGTAAACATAGCGCAGCTTTTCATACTCAAACGGTGAGTTCATTTGGCCATACTCAAAATCAGTAATGTAGCGCTCATTAACAATTCTAATGCCCAAGATATATGGGTGACGGCGAGTAGTATCCGCCACATTTAGAAAGTTAATGTATTCTTCACCCACAAAATCAACAACTCGACCGCCAGCATCACGAAAATTGGATGGGCCTAGTACGGGCAAAATTAAATAAGGCCCGGCAGGCACACGATAAAAACCTAAAGTCTGACCAAAGTCTTCTGTTTGCTTGCCAAGCCCCATGCGGCTAGCAGGATCAAAAAAACCAGCCAAACCAACGGTGGTGTTGACAATAACACGGCTTGTAATATGAGCTGAGCGTTTGACCTTGAACTGTAGCAAGCTGTTGGCAAGGCTATTTACATCACCTAAGTTGCCAAAAAAGTGACTAACACTACGCCGTACTGGGTTGGGTAAAACAAAGCGATAACCCTTTAGTACGGGCTGAAAAACCGACTCATCAAAGCGTTGGTTAAAGTGATATACCCGACGATTCCAAAACTCGAAAGGATCAAAAATATCCAACGCCGCTAGTGAAGACTGTTCAAAAAGCTCCAAGTCATCGCGATCATCAAAAACAATCGTGGATAACGGGTTTTTGAAACCCTCATCCTCAGCAGCAAAGCTTGGTATAGCCACGACAGATAACAGTACAAATAACAAAAGCTTTGGTTTAATCACGGAAAAACTCCACCATGGCGTCAGTATTGACTTGGTAATTCATATTGCCTAAGTGGCCACCAAAGGGATAAATAACTAAACGGCTACCCAGCGTATCGCGCAAAAAGCGAAGGTCGCCAGGCGATAAAATTAAATCATCGGCGTTGGTAAAAGCAGCGATATTAGGTGATGAACGTAAATGATCAGCAATCGAATACAGACTGACATCGTGTATTAGCTGATCAAGGCTGACACCATTAAAGTGACGTCGCCAATAGGGCAGCAGTTGCTCGCGAATATAGCAGTTGAAGTTACAAAACAGCGCCTGACGTAAGAAAGGCGTTAGGCTAGTGCCTTCATAAATGGTGATATTGGTCGGAACCACCTGACCACGGCGATTAACCAAATCCGACGTAAACACAATATCAGCAGATGCAAAGCGAAAAACTGTGCCAATAAGAATCGCAAGCTCTTCATCCGTTAACTTTTGATCTGATTGTTGAAACTCGAAAAGCATAGCCTCGCTTATTTGAATGCTGCCTTTGGCCTTAAAATACTCAGCCATTCGACCTAAAACCTCATCAAAAAAGCTAGCGCTGCTCTCAAGCCCTTTAACCCTAGCATTAACTAATTTATCGAGGTTGCTGGTAGCGTTATAGACATTAACAGGAGGGTTAATCATCAGTACTTTTTTAAAGTTAAAAGCCTTTTGCTTACTGTCTAAATGGCTAACAAAAGCTGCCTGTAAGCCACCAAGACTGTAACCCAACAGGTGATAGTCGCTAATTTCAACACTGGGGTTTTGCTTCTTAATTGCGTTCATCACATTGTATAGGTCTTGCGCATCCTCCGGAGAGTAACCTGGTGTGGCATAACGAGAAGCTGCTGCCATGAAGTCATAACTGGTAGGGGAGGATATTTGCACAACATGAAAGCCCGCTTGATACAAAACGCGCTTAAGAAAATTCATCGACGCTGATGCGTAATGTGAGCCCGTACCCGCAATAATAAAAACTAATGGCGCTTTATTGGGTTGTTTAGCAAAACGATATTTAAGTTTTTTAACGGCCCAAAAATTAGGCGGCAAGTTGAACTCGCGCTCAGGACGTAGTGACAAAACGTAGTCGTCCTGGTCGATATAACGATCATCTGGTAGGTTTTGCGGCTGTAACGGCTTAGGTGTTGTCGCAATGGTTGCTTCAAACGGATTCATTAATGGAAACGCATATTGCTCAGGATCAACCACAATTGCTTGATCAGCAAAACTGGCAGAACTCCACAGCAGTAGTGCCATTGCAGCGCATCTCATCATCTTTGTTTTATCCTATTTAACATAATATAAATTATACGAACTCAAATAAAGCATGTCAGAAGCCCAGACTTTCAGTACAATCCGCGCCATGACTGTCGACGTAAACGCCTCATCTCTTCCCGCAGCACTCGCTGAGTTTTGCCTGCACGTTGATAATGACTGCATTGTCATGATTAAGCCATCAGGTTTGCATTCCGTGCCCGGTATTGGTCCAGATAAAGCGGATAGCCTGTTATCACGTTTACGTGCTTGGGACGACAATATCTACGCTGTACATCGTCTTGATCGTGATACCTCTGGTGTCATGGTGTTTGGTCGACATCCTGCAGCGATTAGCCATCTTGGTAAACAATTTCAAGCACGCAGCGTGGATAAGTCTTATCGCGCCAAAGTATTCGGTGAGCCGCAAGCTAATCAGGGTCAAGTTGAGTTGAAAATGCGTTATGACCCAGACAATAAGCCTCGACAAACCATTGATTCCATAAGTGGAAAACCTTCTTTGACTCATTGGTCTGTTATTAGCCGTCATGGCAGCTGGTCTTTGCTCGAGTTAATCCCAATCACAGGCAGAACTCATCAACTTAGACTGCATATGTGCAGCATCAATCATCCTATTTTGGGTGACTCTTTGTATGCCCATGAAGAAGCAAAAAACATGAGCAGCCGGCTCTGTTTACATGCTTATTCATTAAGTTTTGATCACCCAAGCAGCATGAAACGGCTGACGTTTAGTCAGCTTGAAAGCTTTTAATAAACCTTAATTAAGTGCCATAAATTAATGATAAATAACGTATTATCAATTGGACAGCGCTGGCTTTCAGACGCCGAACCTGAACTTGGCCTAGGCGTTGTAGTCGAAACAGACACACGCTCCATGACGGTATTATTTCCGGTAACGGACGAGTCTCGCGTATATGCCAAAGCAAATGCACCACTGACACGAATTCAGTTTAGTGTTGGTGATGAAATTGAAGATATTGATGGTGAGCGCTGGTTGGTTGTTGGGGTTAGTGAAGCACGTGGGCTGCTAAAGTATCGCGCACGCCCTATCTTGTTGGGTGATTCAGCGCCTGATGTATCTGATGAAAAAGACATCATGGAAACTCGCATCTCCCCCCTGCTGCAATTATCGCGCCCTAAGGAGCGCATGTTAGCAGCACAAATTGAGCCCTCTATTTGGTTTCGCTTACGCCTTGCAGCTAGCCGCCATCGTTTGCGTTTAGAGCGCAGTCCAGTACGCGGCCTGCTGGGCGCCAGAATTAGTCTTATCCCACACCAACTCTCTGTTGCAGCTAGCGTGTCTAGCCGCTTACAGCCACGGGTGTTATTAGCTGATGAAGTGGGTTTGGGTAAAACCATCGAAGCAGGCCTGATTTTGCATGCGCAATACTTGCAGGGGCACGCTCAACGGATTTTGGTTTTAGTGCCTGATAGCTTGATTCATCAGTGGTTAGTAGAGATGCGACGACGCTTTAATCTAGCGTTCAGTCTGTTTGATTTGGCCCGTTGCGCCGCCTTTAATGCTGAAGGTGAAAACCCATTTGCTAGTGAACAATTAGTATTAGCACCGCTTTCATTAATGGTTGATCACCCTGACCTGCTCACAGCTGCCATGGCTAATCCATGGGATATCTTGGTGGTTGATGAGGCTCATCACTTGGCGTGGTCACCAGAGGAAGGCGCCAGTGCTGATTATGAAACGGTGGCGCTACTCGCCGAAAATATTCCAGGCCTGCTGTTATTAACTGCAACACCAGAGCAGCTAGGGCTTGAAAGCCACTTTGCCCGTCTACGCTTACTTGATCCAGCACGTTACCCGTCATTAGAAGCGTTTGTTGCTGAGCATGATCAATGGGACTTAATTCGTGAATTAGCGGATGGTTTATTGGATAACACACTGTCCGATACACAGGCTGACGAGCTAAAAGCTGTTCTACAACGATCTGAACTCAAAATTAGCACCGAGCAAGAACGTGAAGCCATCTTACAAGAGCTGCTTGATCGCCATGGCCTAGGCCGTGTGCTGTTTCGTAATACCCGTGCTGCCGTTGGCGGTTTCCCGCAAAGGCACTGCCAGCCTGCGTTATTGCCCTCGCCCGAGGCCTATGATGCCTTGATTGCAAAAGGAGCCATTTGGCCAGAAACGCGTGTTGATGAAAGCACCTGGTTAGCCTCTGACCCACGTATTCCATGGTTAATTAGCTGGCTGAAACAACATCGCCGCGAAAAGGTACTTTTAATTACCCGCACAGGCCCCATCACTGAGGCCCTAGAAAACCATTTACGCATGCGTGAAGGCATACGCACGGCTGTCTTTAACGAAAGCATGTCATTGCTTGAGCGCGACCGTGCGGCAGCCTACTTTGCCGATATGGAGTCTGGTGCACAGATTTTATTGTGCTCAGAGATTGGCTCTGAAGGTCGCAATTTTCAGTTTGCTCATCATTTGATTTTGCTGGATTTGCCTGACAATCCAGATCAGCTAGAACAACGTATTGGCCGCCTAGACCGTATTGGCCAAAGCCAAACCATTCAAATTCATGTGCCCATCATCGAAGGCAGTGCGCAGTCACGCCTATTCCGTTGGTATGACGAGGCCTTAGATGTGTTTTCTCGCTGCTCACCTGCAGCCTCAGCTGTGCATGAGCACTATTTGGCTGATTTGAAGCCCTTACTAAAACCAAGTGCTGGCGAAGACAACCTTACTGCCCTCATCGACTCTGCGCAGATGTTACGCCAAGCATTTGAAGAGGATTTGGCTGGTGGCCGTGATCGTTTATTAGAGTTGCAGTCATGCCGTCGTAGTGTGGCTGATCAACTGGTCGGGCTATTAGCCGCTGATGATGCCGATACACGCCTAGATACTTTTATGTTGGCCGCTTGGGAAGCTTTTGGTGTGCATGTTGAAGATCATGGCGCCAACCGTACTTGGATTTTGCAGCCTGGCGAACATCAATTGATTGAGCATTTTCCTGGCCTAGACCCGGAAAGCATGACTGTTTGTGCCGATCGACAGCTTGCTTTAGCGCATGAAGACTGGGACTTTTTAACCTGGGAACACCCCATGGTGACAGGTCTGCTGGAATGGTTGGGAGCCTCTAGCAGCGGCTGTGTTCAAGTGGCCGTATTGAAGAAAACTGCCGTTAAAGCCGGCACTTTATTGTTAGAGGCCTGGTTTGAAGCAGCCGTTCAAGCTCCGAAAAACCTAGCAATTGCTCGTACCTTACCCAATGAACCGATTCGGTTCTTATTGGATACGCGCGGACAAAACCTGGCCGATAAAGTGGCAGCAGATGGCCTTGCACGACAACTTGAAGTGCTGGACTTAAAACTTTCCCGTCAGGTGATCAAGTCTCATCGTGATGAAATTGAGCAACTGATTGCCGCCACTGAAAAAGCAGCGGCAACTCAAGAGGCTGCTGTACAAGCAGCGGCATTGAATGCTTGGGCAAACCTAGAAGGCCCCGAACTGAATCGATTACAAGCATTACAGGCGGTGAACCCAAGCATTCGCAGCAGTGAGGTTCAGGCGCAAATGTTAAGACTAGCGCATGGTGAACAAGCGCTCAGTCAGCTCGGCTTAAAACTCACTGCGCTGCGACTCATTATTGCGGCATAAGCCTAGTAATGACCGATGACAAACTGCTGGCCAGCACTTTCAATGACCAGTTCAGTTTGTCCATCGGCCGTGACTCTTTCTTGTCCCCAATCAATAAGTTGATAGTAGGCATTACGACCAATCAGACCTGGCAAACCTTCACGCACACGAATATAAGGTGCAGGTTCTTCACCGCGGTATTTCAGTGTTAGTGGATGT
Organism: uncultured Paraperlucidibaca sp.; assembly: GCA_964473955.1. GTDB lineage: Bacteria > Pseudomonadota > Gammaproteobacteria > Pseudomonadales > Moraxellaceae > Perlucidibaca. The sequence continues at coordinate 16,268 of CAYYWS010000009.1, forward strand.
GTGGCACTCAAAACAACCCTATCACCGGTGGTGGTTAACATACGTATAAATTGCTGACCTTCCCGCTGCAGGCGCTCTACCGTTGCAATATGAAATGGTGCGTCTTCTACGCGAATGCCCACTTTTTCAACCGGCGTCACTAAAACGTAGCGATCATTATCTCGCTTGAGCACATTGCTAAATAACTTGACTAAGGCCGGGCGCTTAATTTGTCCGCCTAAATAATACCAATCGCCATTGCGCCGAATCTCCATATCAATCTCACCACAAAATGGTGGGTCCCATCGGTGCACGGGGGGCAGCTTGGCATCACCGCCCTCTTCTTTTTCAATTTGCTCGACCAGTCTCTCTAAGCTGCTGAGCTCGTTCTTATTTGCTCCGGGTACGGTGTTCATGGAGTGCTCCTGAGCGTTATTGCAAAACAATCGTCAAAAATTAGACAAAACCAGACAATCTGTGAGGTAAATCATTGGCCTGAGGTACATCACCCTTTTATACTACGCGCAGTAATAAAACGAGTCTGCAGACTGTTCGATGTTCATTTTCCCACCTGATGGGTGTTTTTAAGGAGTGCCTCGTGGAAAGAGAAGCGATGGAATTTGATGTTGTTATTGTGGGTGGCGGCCCAGCCGGTTTATCTGCCGCTATTCGCCTTCGTCAATTAAGTATCGAAAGTGGTCACGAGCTTTCCGTGTGTGTGGTCGAAAAAGGCTCAGAATTTGGTGCGCACATTCTTTCGGGTGCAGTACTTGAGCCTCGGGCATTAGACGAGCTATTCCCTAACTGGAAAGCAGACGGTGCTCCTTTAAATGTGCCGGTCACTGGTGACGAAGTCTACTTTTTAACCAGCGCCACTAAGGGCATTAAAACGCCTGACTTTGTAGTACCTAAGCCTATGCATAACATTGGCAACTATATTGTTAGCCTCGGTAATGTTGTGCGCTGGTTAGCGACTAAAGCTGAAGAGCTTGAAGTCATGCTATTTCCGGGCTTTGCTGCATCTGAAATTTTGTTTAATGAAGATGGCAGCGTTCGTGGTATTGCCACTGGTGACATGGGCGTGGGTAAAGAAGGCCAACAAAAAGCCAGCTTTACACCCGGTTATGAGCTCACCGCTAAGTACACGTTATTTGCTGAAGGCTGCCGTGGTCACTTAGGCAAACAGCTGATTAATCATTTCGAACTCGACAAAGATGCTGACCCTCAGCACTACGGCTTAGGCATTAAAGAGTTGTGGGAAATTGACCCTGCCAAGCATAAGCCAGGCCTAGTGCTGCACGGTGCTGGTTGGCCACTGTCCGAGTCCGGTTCAACTGGTGGCTGGTGGTTGTATCACGCTGAAGACAACCAAGTGTCTTTAGGCCTGATTACTGACTTGTCCTACCACAACCCCTACGTTTCACCATTTGATGAAATGCAGCGCTTGAAGCACCACCCCGTACTCAAGCAGTACCTAGAAGGCGGTAAGCGTATTTCTTACGGCGCCCGTGCGGTAGTTAAAGGCGGCTTAAACTCACTGCCTAAGCTGACTTTCCCCGGTGGTTTATTAGTTGGTGATGATGCTGGCTTCTTGAACTTCTCCAAGATCAAAGGTAGCCACACCGCCATTAAAGCAGGTCGTGAAGGTGGTGACGAAGTCACTGAATATGCCGATAAGTTTGAAGCTTCTTGGTTGTATGAAGAGCTTTATAAAGCGCGTAACTTTGGTGCCGCAATGCACCGCATGGGTACCTTTATGGGTGCTGGCTTTAACTTCATTGAGCAAAACTTGTTCAATGGTCGCCTACCAATGACCATCCATGACACCACACCAGACCATAAAACACTGGATACCATCAGCTTCCATCAGCCGATTGAATATCCAAAGCCCGATGGCAAAATCAGTTTTGATAAGCTGTCGTCTGTGTTTATTTCCAACACCAACCATGAAGAAGATCAGCCAGTTCACCTGACGTTAAAAGACGCCAGCGTTCCGGTTAAGGTCAATTTAAAGCTCTACGCCGAACCAGCGCAGCGTTACTGCCCTGCCGGTGTATATGAAATTGTTGAAGATGCCGGCAAACCACGTCTGCAGATCAACGCGCAAAACTGTGTACATTGCAAAACCTGTGACATCAAAGACCCTACCCAAAACATTAATTGGGTGGTGCCTGAAGGTGGCGGTGGTCCAAACTACCCGAACATGTAATGCAAATAATAAAAAAGGCGACTCTAAGTCGCCTTTTTTATTTCAATCAACCACTTAAGCAACAATTCTAAATTTGGCTTGAAAGCTTTCGCCATCTTTACTGATGATTAATTCTTCAACCAGCATGCCCTGCTGCTGACACTGCTCTAAAAAGCGAACCAAGCTCACCATGACCACACCCGTCATACTCACCGTCACACCGGTGTTATCAGGCTCAACTTTAGCCACTGTTAGGCTTTGTGTTTGTGCCAACTGTTGCACACGAGTAGGCAGCTCAGCCAAGGTAGGTTTGTTACCAACGCCGGCGTTTTGTCTTAATTGCGGCGCTGCAGCCTGCAGTTTAGATAACAAGCCTGCATTCTGACTGTATTGAGCACTGGCTTCCTGTTTGGCAGAAAATGAAGGCCACCAAAACAGCGCAAGCAGCAATAAAGGAAACACCACAATTACCAATAACAGCAACGCCCGTTGATCTTTAGCTGACAGACTCTGCCATGCAGACTCTATGGGTTGATAGGCTTTTTGCCATAACTCATTCATTTTGGCATTCATGAGCGCGCTCCTTTTTGCAACACCAACCGAGCAGAGGCCACGCCCGCTTCAAAACGTGCATTTTCGATGGTTGCTGTCATGCCTTTTGCGCCTAAGCGAGTCAGCCACTGCTGAGTGCCATCTAAGTTGTCGCCGCTAATATCGACATGGACAACCCCATTTTGCCTAAGCTCAAAACGCAAAACTTGCCACTTCTCAGAGGGTGCCGTCTCTGCAATCAGTTGCAAAACGGTTGCAACACTTTGCTGACTACCCGCCGCTAGTCGCGCATTTACTTGCCGCTCTAAATTTACAATACGCTGCTCGGCAGGAAATAACTGCCTAAATAAAGTCGTAGTTTGTAGCTCGGCATCAATTGCTTGCGTCGTTAAACGACTGGCTTCTATGTAATTTAAACTGCCCTGTAACAGGATGACGCCCAATAAAGCCACTACAGCCACGCGCCAACGTGGGCTCCAATCACTTTTTTTAACGACAGCAAAGTCACCATACAACCAGTTTTGGCTATGTTTTTGTAGGCTGACCTTATCACGAGCACGCAACAGGTCTGGCCAGTGCTGCCATGGCGCAGGTGAGGCTTGAACGGCCTCAGGCCATGACTCAGGAACATTCATAGACTGCGGATAACGTAAACGAACTGGCGTTGATGTTTTTCGGCTCGCCAATAAACTATCAAGCAACATTGGCAAATCTTGCATTTGCACTAACGCACTTTGCCCCGGATCTGCCTGCAGAAAAATCTCATCGTCAACGGGGAATAGCACCCAGTTTTCTGCATCGCTAGTTAATAATGCTGCTTCGGGCAAAGCGAGTGAGGGACTAAAACCAGCCTGTGCAAGAGCGTCTAACCAATGCCGCAACCACTGCTTATTAATACCTCGGGCTAGGGTGTGATGCTCATCAATGGGGGACAGCGTCCAGTGCAGATTTTCATAATCTTCACTAAGCTGATCTTCAACCATCGATACCAAGCCTAGACCAGCTTCTCGGCGTTGCTTAGCGGTGGCCTCTAAAACTAAGGCAATATCATGTCCGACGGGTGTTAACACACAAACCGTTAGGTCACGGCTACTGGCGAACTGCTCCGCCAAGTCATCTAACGACAAACCTAACGATGGTGTCGACCAATGCCCTTGTCGGCATTGAATTGCCTGAAGTTTGGCAACACCCGGTGCAGGAAGTCGTATAAATAAACAATCCATCTACCCTATCCTTTTATTATTCTGCCAAGCCTTCATCATCGCTTTCATCAGCAGCTTGTTCGGTTTCAAACTCAGGCAACCACAACGGGTTTCGCTCTTGTGCAATGACATTATGAGAGCGCCTGCCAGTACGTGCTATCAGCGCCCACTGCAAACGCTCACGATCACCAAAACGAATTCGAGTATACAGCTCGAAATAGCGTGATTGCACATCTAACAGACTGTCTAATTGAGCAGATGTATCCGCATCTAGACCAAAAAATACAGGATTATCCAAAAACTCGGCACGACTGGTCCAACCATCTTCTGGCCGATTACCTAATACCTCTAATGCTGCTGCGGGTGACAGGCCCGGCACCATCGCTTCCAGCAGGCCTGGCGACATAAAGTTAACATTTATGGTTTTTGCAGCAGAAGGCAATACCGTCACGTAAGCGGCTAACTGACGCATAATTTCCATATTGTAACCACGCACTAAACGTAGCTCGGAATAGGTACTTAAGCTGCGATTTGCCGCGCGGTATGGAGGGTTTAAACGTAAGTAATAGTCGTCTTCTGCACCACCCGCAGACATCGGAATACTGTCTTCATCTATCCAGTCCACCAAGCTATCAGCCAGCTCTGGTGGAAATGCAAGCTGTGCTAATAAGCGCCGGTAAAACGCTAAGGCTGGTGCATTTACCGCGCCATCCACAACAATACTGTTTAAGTTAAATCGCGATTGAGCATCACGCAAGACGGGCAAAATCAAGCCGCCAGGCACAGGAAACGGCGGAAATGGCTGAGCCCATGGCTCATTAGGGTGATCTGACTTATTGTTATCATCAGCATCCGCTTGAAGAGCTGCCATGGCCAGAGCCGATGCACCACGTGCATATTCGACAATCTGATCCTGCTGAAGTTGGCCAGCAAACTCTCGTAACAAACGAGACTGACGCTCAATCATGGCCACCACCAAGGTTGTTGCTAATGCTGCAATTAACAGCATCGACAACAGTGCAAGACCTTGCTGTGAATGCTTAGTTGATGTCATTGCTAGGCATCCAATAAATACGGCGAATGCGGCCCCACGGCTCCACATCGAGGTCTAAATTAACAATTTCTGGTGCGCCACGTGTTTGGCTGCGTGCTCGCGCGGAACCACCCGCCTCCGCTGGTGGCCAAAACTGCTCTACCGATGTGCCAGGACTGGCTTGTACCCGCCACTGCAGTTGCAATTCTTTTGGACCAACAGGCGACTCTAATGGTTTCATGCCTTGCAAACGATCCAAGGTCGTCCATGTCAATCGCCATAGACGCCCCTCGCGGACCTCATAACGCACACGCAACATATCGCTACGAGCTTTATCCAAAGGGTTGCTTAAGCCGCGACGAGTGAACTCCATCGCACCGGATGGTTCGAGAACAAACGCTGGCAATGGGTCGCCTAATTCATCACGAATTGGACGATTTACCCATTGATCTAAGTCAGCTGCAATAACAGCCTGCAAACGCTCAACAGCCAACAGTTCTTGCTGACGCTCATTTAAACGCAGCGCACTTTGACTGGTATTCGCTAAAAACTGATAGGCACCTAAGCTCATTAAACCCAAAATGCTAATCGCCAGCAGTAGCTCAATTAAGGTGAAGCCACGTTGTGCTCGAATGCTCATCGCCGCCCCCTTTGCTGCTTGCGCACAAAGCCGATATTGCTCACTACCGGGCTAGGAATGTCAGCAACCTCCGGATCATATGGCGCTACGGACACCGTGACATGGCGTACATCACTACTGGGAGTGGGTGCCACTTTGATCGTGATAAACCAGTCACGTCTGGCCATTACCGTCGAGGTTTCAATTTCACCAATATCAGGATAGCTCCCGTTGGTTTGCAAGTCAGTGAGTGTGTTTCCAGCCACCCAGTGTGCAATAAGGCGATCTTCCATCGCAGCCGAATGGCTAACCTGCTGTGACGCGCTTTTAAGCAAAGTTAAAGACACCACCGCAAACACCGCCATGGCGACCAGTACTTCTAGCAGCGTAAAGCCGCGTTGCTTAAGGCGCACGAACGAACTCCGCGTCATTCACTTCGCCAATATCAGAAACAGTCAAAATACGTGCAGGTACACGATCATCACCAATTACACGCAGTTGTAATTGTCCCGGCGTCGCTTCACCACTGGACAATAAAATTAAGTCCGGCTCAATTTGTGTGCGCTCGCGATTGTTATCACTGGTGAGCGGATTGTCCGCGTCTTCAGGGCGCTCAAGCCAGCGAATGGCAATATTGGGGATCGATACAGGCTTTAGCGCCGGCTCATTAACTAATGGCAGCCATAAGCGCTGGGCATTATCAAATGCCAAAAAACGATAAGCCTCGGGCATCAGCTCAAGGCCTATTTCGCGCTGATCATTTTCAGCCAACATACGAGCAAAACGAATATTTGAAGAAAGCCGCTCACTTTCTAGCAATAAGCGGCGTGAAGGATCCTGAATATTGAGACTGATTACCGTCACACCCATCAAGATACCGACAATAACAACCACCAGCAGCACTTCGATGAGCGTAAAGCCCTGCTCTGCTGGTCGGGTTCTGAACGGAGTCATTCGAAGTAAATATCAGCCGCAAAGCCAGTACCACCCTCGGCACCATCAGCACCTAAAGAATATAGGTCGTAAGGACGACCGGCACTACCAGGAGATACATACTGCATGGGGTTATCCCAAGAGTCTGTTGGTAAGCGGCGCAAATAACCGCCATCAGGGAAAATACGTGCAGACGCTGGGCGACGCACCAAGGCGTCCAGACCTTCCTCAGTAGTTGGATAACGATAGTTATCGAGCTTATATAACTCTAGCGCATTGGCTACCGAGCTTAAGCTGGCTTTTGTCGTGGTAACACGCGCTTGATCATCCTTGCCTACCACATTAGGCACAATGACTAGCGCCAAAATACCAA
>CAYYWS010000009.1:23246-25156 GCA_964473955.1 uncultured Paraperlucidibaca sp.
GCTTGATCATCCTTGCCTACCACATTAGGCACAATGACTAGCGCCAAAATACCAATAATAGCGACTACCACCATGACTTCAATCAAGGTAAAGCCTGACTGCAGGTGACGGGAAAATTTACGCATACCACTTACCTCAAATTAGATTATTCATTTGCACAATCGGCAGCATGATGGCCAACACGATTACCAACACAACACCGGCCATCATCAATAACATCATCGGCTCAAACAGACTCACCATGGTGGCAATACTGCCGGTTAGTGCCCGCTCTTGCATTTGACCAGTGCGTGACAACATATCATCTAACTCACCGCTAGACTCACCACTAGCAATCATATTAATCATCATGGCGGGAAACAATTTAGATTGCTCTAAGGCGGGTGCCAGTCGCCCTCCTTCAGTGACCCGTTCAGCGGCATGCTCAACAGCTGCACGCATCGGCAAGTTATCGATAACTTCTGCCGAAATTCGCAAAGCATCCACCAAAGGCACACTACTACGCGTCAAAATACTTAATGTACTGACAAAGCGTGCTGCTTGTGAGTCACGAATCATACGACCTGCAACGGGGGTCTTCAGTAAAAATGCATGCCACTTAAAGCGCACCGCTGGTTTCTGTAGGGCTTTAAAAACGAAAAACCCTGCAATAACACCCGCCAACAACAACCAACCTATTGATGCCCTTAGCCCATCACTCACTGCAATTAAGGCGCGCGTAATTAAGGGTAATTCTTGGCTTTGACTGTCAAAGACTTTGACGATATCGGGGACAACATAGGTTAATAAGCCAATAACAATTAACAATGACAAAACCGTCAAAATGATTGGGTAAATTAACGCACCCTGGACTTTGCGGCGAGTTTCGTAACGCGACTCGGTATAGTCTGCCAAACGCTGCAATACCAAATCGAGATGGCCTGCGCGCTCACCAGCAGCAACGGTGGAGCGATACAGCGACGGAAACGCCAAGGGGAAGTCGCCCAAGCTGTGCGCTAAGCTGTAGCCTTCAACCACTCGCGCACGCACGCCAGTTAATACTCGTTGGGTTTGTTTGTTTTCACTTTGTTGAGCAACCGCACGCAAAGCATCGTCTAGCGTTAGGCCAGCTTGCACCAGGGTCGCCAACTGACGCGTAATCAGCGCTAACTCTTGCGCACTCATTTTAGGTTGGAATAATTGAGAGATGGCGCCTGTGGCTGTGGTTGCCACAGCCTGCTTTTCTTGCGCCGGCGCCACACTCATGGGCACCCAGCCCTTATCACGAATCAACTGACGCGCATGACGGGGACTATCGGCCTCAAGCGCACCTTTATGACGCTTACCCGCTGCATCAACGCCTACAAAGTCATACGCCGCCATCAATCCTCTCTTGTGACGCGCAGCACCTCATCTAGGGTTGTCACGCCAGCTAAAACTTTTTGCATACCATCTTGGCGAATACTGGGGCCATTTACACGCGCCGCTGCTTCCAGCGACTGCTCCAGTGCCCGCTCATGAACCAAGCGTCGCAGATCTTCATCAACCGCTACTACTTCGTAGATACCGGTACGACCTTTATAACCACGATGATTACATGCACTGCAACCGCGCGCACGATAAATTGTTGGCGCCTGCGAGACATCCACGCCCATTAGCTCACATTCTGCACGATCAGCGACATGCTCTTCGCGGCACTCGGAGCACAGCACACGCACTAAACGCTGAGCAATGACACCAACCAGCGATGACGATAACAGAAACGGCTCAACACCCATATCAACCAAGCGAGTTACCGCACCAACGGCCGAGTTAGTGTGCAAAGTGGATAACACCATATGGCCTGTTAATGATGCTTGCACCGCAATTTCAGCCGTTTCGCGGTCACGAATCTCACCGACCATGACCACATCGGGATCTTGACGCAAAAT
>CAYYWS010000010.1:0-24854 GCA_964473955.1 uncultured Paraperlucidibaca sp.
TCTAAATCTCTCGAAATTTTATTTTCCAGTATTTTGTCAATTGCCGATTTATGACCGCCAACATTTTGAACAGAACCGATAAGGTCTTTTCTTACGTCATCCCAAGTGCTGTAACGATTAACAGGTCTTTTTGCAATTAATTTATTAACGACAGACGCAACTTTGGGTGAGATGTTTCGATTCACTTCATTCAGCGGTCGAGGGACAAATGTAAGATGTGCGTTCTCCCAATTATTTTGCACTCCAAAAGCATGGTTTAAAGCTGCTATTTGATAAAAAACATGACCTATCGAGTACATATCCATTTGAATTGTATTACTTTCAGCCCGATAAGCTTCTGGTGCAATGTATGGCTCGGTACCCCATCCCTTGAAAGTTTTTGAGCGTGTTTTTTCTTCAGCTATTTTTGCTAACCCAAAATCCGCTATTTTAAAAATTCCGTTATCTATAAATATGTTGTCTGGCTTGATGTCTCGGTGGACAAGCACCTCATTGACAGCCTCCATTCCGTCAATAATTTGGTGAAAAATACCCAAGCAGGCATCTTCCTTCAATAAACTGGTCTGATTTTTCAAAAAGTCTTCTAGTGAACCATCATGAGCTAATTCCATAATAAGGTATGGTGTACTAGGTTCAGACAAACCATCGTGGAAGCCGTGATAGTGAATAGTATTTTTGTGAGATATTTTTTGTGCTTTCTCCCACTCATTGATTAGCGAACGATGATTGCTGTCATCAGGAAGATAATGCTGCAAAGTCTTCAAAGCAAATTTAGAGCTACCGGTTTTATCTTCAATTAAAAAAACATGGCCCATCCCACCTTGGCCTAAGAATTTTGAGATAACATACTCTTTATCTTCAAAATTTATACAATCATTAACTCTAAACATTTTACCGTCCTAATTAACCATCTGCTTACTCATGCTCGCCATAGCCAATAACGCTTTGCACAGCGGCGCGAGGAACGAGCGTCCGGCGCCGCAGGCACGTACTGATGCAACTTGTTAAGTGTGGGTGCCTCTTTACTCATTAGTAGACACCTGCAGATTCATCAATGATGAATTGAGCCTTATTAGCGGCACACCATTCCTTCAGCTCCTGCTTTAACTGAGGCCAAAGATCTCTTGCCCAAGCCGGAGCTCTCCGCTCCCATACTGATTCTGTTGAAAGATAAGCAGATAGTATTCCCATCGGAAGCTCAAGAACAAACGAATCATCAGGCCCGGAAACGACCAGTTCTTCTTTCCATCTTGGCTGGAATTTGAAAGTGCTCATCGATATTTACACTTAACGCTGTGCTCTGGGGCAAAACGCAGCGCAGCGTAGTTTTGTCCCTAGCAGCACTTTGTTATGCATTGCTAGCCGCTGAACTTATTGATAGGCAAATATGCCTCGCCAGTCTGTGATGCATGACGCCGGACTCTTGAAAGAATCTCATCAAACCTCATTGACCCAGACAAAAACAAATATAAATGACTGGCATCAAGGAGCAGAATTGTGGTTTTGTTCCCTGATGCATCTGAGATGGCAACACTGCTGTATCCTGCCATTGTTACCATAATACCCATTGTGTTATCTGCCATTTTATCTACTTTGGCTTTTAAAGAGTCAATATCAGTCGCTCCTGCCTGATCTTTCTGAAACTTAAGCTCCACCAGATAGGTTGTACCATCTAATGTTAAAGACCCGTCTATCTGCCGGCCACCAGTCTTATAAGGCTTTCTATTAGTTATCTCACAATAATCCAGCATTCTGTAGAACCAATCTTCAAATTCGTAACCACCCTTCTGAGTTCCGATTTTGGTATGCATAGAATCAAGTTCTTGCTGCAATTTTGCTTTATCTGTTAGAGATCTTTGTATTTTTTCACGCTCTTCACGCGCCCGTTGCTGAGCCTCGACTCTATCTCGTTCGTTTTTTATTCCCTCGTCCTGCTCTTTAAGATAGTGTTTTAACTCCTGTACCGCCTTATGAGCATCCTGAATTTTCTGATCAGAGTCTTCCCAGTTACGGAGATCAGGAAAGGTTCTTTGCTCCGATAAGTTCCTCGCCATCTGATAAATTACCGCTTTTCCCTTATCAGATTTTTGCAGGGTTAGAAACATTCGATCCAGCAAATCTCTCTTAGACTCTGCCTCAGCCCACGTTGCCAAAAAGCTTTCCGAAACATGTGATGCTCGTAGAAACTTTCGCAATGCATTTTTGCGCCAATAAGACTTCAATGCAGCTTCGTAAGTAAGCTCTATCAGTCTAGGAGTAATTTTTGTAGCCAAACTTCACTTCCTTATTGGTTTTTTGCATAACAGTTGATTCAACGACACCTGTCGTTGAATTCAGAGCGCGACTTCCATGTATAGCTAAAATTACTTAGCCACCAATGCCTTGGCAAGGCTAATTTTTATTATGCGTCGGGCAAAGCGACAGACGCCCTATCAGCCTTAAATTAAAAGATGATATGGGCTATTTAAAAACAACAACTTAGTTGACTTTTATTTCGCTGTCGTTGAAAAAACCAAGCCAGCGGGCGCCATGGATGGCGACCGCGAGCCTACAAGGACATATTCACGGCGGGTCTGCCATGACGGCTCGCCCGCTGGCCACAGAACACTTACAATGCACCCCCACCAAACCCCGCAAACGAGCCGCATCATGAGCGAACAAGACAAACCACGTCCTTTCACCGACCGCATTAAAACCTTTATGCCACGGACGTCGCCGCTCAATACCTCGCAAAAACAAGGTTTGGAGCAGTTTGCCAGCACTTACCAACTGCACATGAGCAACGGTGTGTTAGACCAGCAGGCGGCGTTTGGCCGTGTGGCGCCGCTCACCCTAGAAATTGGTTTTGGCATGGGGCAAAGCCTAATCGCCATGGCGCAGGCCAGCCCCGAGCGTGACTTTATTGGCATTGAAATCCATAAACCGGGCATGGCTCAGCTGTGTTTTGATGCTGGCAGCCACGGTTTAAGCAATCTGCGTTTTTATGGTGAAGACGCGGTGCAGGTGTTAGAAACCGCCATTAACGATGGCCAGATAGACACCGTGCAGTTATTTTTTCCAGACCCTTGGCAAAAGGCGCGTCATCACAAGCGTCGTTTTGTGCGGCCAGACTTAATTGAGCTAGTGCGCCGCAAGCTGCGCCTAGGTGGGCGTTTTCATATGGCCACCGACTGGCAGCCCTACGCTGAATGGATGCTGGAGCATATGGAAGCAGCACCCGGCTTTGCTAATGCACAAGCGCCGGGTGAATACTTTCCACGCCCAGACTGGCGCCCGCTCACTAAGTTTGAGCAACGCGGCCATGTCGCCGGGCACGGTGTGTGGGATTTAATTTATACCCGCACCAGCTAAAGCACTGCCCGTAGCACGCCGTAGAACAACACCAAAAAGCCACCAATTTCTGCCACCACCAGCGCCCACATGGCGCTGGGCACCACCCATGCTGGCAAAGTGCTGCGCCCTAACACCGACGGTTTGCGAATCTGGTTGTCAGTGTCTTGCAGCGCGCCGTGGATCATATAAGACACAATGGCGCCGGCAAAAAACACCAACGGGAATAATACCGACCAAAACGCGACAGCTTCGGGCAGATCAGCAATGCGGGCAAAGTAGGCTAATAAAATAGCGGCAAAGCTATACATCAGTGATGTGCGATGAGCGATATCGACATAGGGATGCGCTAACGCATCGGGGCTTTTGCTCATTTGAAGATACTTCCACACCCCTGTTAACAGGCCATTTAGGAAAAACACACCGGCGGCCACAATGGCCAAACTTTCTGCTGCAGACATCATCTACTCCTAGTTACCAAACCGCACGATGCGCTTCGACCACACCAAATCCACGCACACGCTCCAAGCCATTGGCGGTGTGCACATTGCCATCAAAATGCCCAAAGGGCTGGGTAAAGTCGCTGGTTAGCAGCGCCAAGTTTAAGTGTTCGGCGCGCTTGCCATCCGGCGTAAAGGTGATATCAACGCGCTTATCTAGTGTGTGTATATGCCAAGGCTGCATCAGGTCTTGCGGATCATAATCAAACACAGTTTGTGCCAGTGGAATAATCTCATCACCCAGCCACAACGCGTTTTCCATGCCATTTAAAAAGTGCGCCACCAAGTTAATGGCCACCCGCTGACCACACACAGTTTGGCCATCCAGACTGGCCCAGTTCCACACTGTTTCGCGTGGCGGATAACCTCGGGTGTAGTCCATCGAAGCACCCGCACTGAAACGATGGGTAGCACCATTAACTGTGAGGTTTACTTCGGCATCCAATCCACAAAGTTTATAGGTGTGATGAAACGGGCGGCCGGGCGAGGCACTAACCACACTGATGCCGCGGGCATGGTCTTTAACATGAGCACACAGCTGCAAGGTTTTAGACTCACAGGTTAATGACCAGCCATCACCTTTACGCACACACTGCCAGCGTTTGCCGCCCTGGCTTAATTGCCATGGTTGGCGCCAATCAGCATGAAAGTCGTGGGCAAACCCCATGGGCAGGCGAATGTTTTCTTCAGTGAGCTTGCCAGTGCTGCGGTCGAACACATAACAAAAAGCGGTGGCTAAATAGCCGGCATCCACAATGGCAAAACCAACCGCAAAGCGTGCTGAAAAAAAGCCAAAGTACACCCAGGTTTTGCGCTGCCAGCGGCGCTTGGAGTTAAGACCTTTACCATCCCAAGTGCTGGTGTCTAGGTCATGAATAAAGCCAGCATAACGGCCATTGGCTGCCGGTCGGCCATTGGCCTGACATAAAGCATGAGGTGCTGCCGCTAACATGGTGCGCTCCGCAAAAAGTTATCCGTTTGGCAGTTTAGCGCAGCATTGCTTGTTCTGCTGCCTTGGCAACGTCACAATCGTGGCCATTAAATAAGTGATATGTGGTGGAGACAACCCATGGTTGAGGAAAACAAGCCAGTAGTTCGCATACATTGGACGGAATGGATATTGCTGGTATTGGCGGTGATTTCGGTGGCGCTACTGGCGTGGGAAAGCTGGGGCACAGTGACTGAAGAGCAGCGCCGTCAAATTATTTTGACCGACTACAGCATTTGCTTTTTGTTCTTCTGCAACTTTATGTGGCGCTGGCGAGGTGATGGCTGGACCTATGGTTTTGTTGGCCGCAACTGGTATGACGTGCTCGGCATGATTCCAGTCTCTGACCCTGCCCTGCGTAGCTTCCGTTTAATTCGTGTGTTTATTCTGCTGGCTCGTGTCAGTGTTGCCACCGACCGTGCCCTGGGCGAAGGCTTCACCTATCGGCTGCTAACTCGCATCAAACAGAAAGTGGTTAATAGCATCAGTGGTGTGGTCACCGTTGCGGTACTGGATGAAGTGGCGGATGTGTTAGTGAAAGGCACTTACACCCAAAATATTTCGCGCTCACTTAGCCAAAACCAAGAGCAGCTGCGCAATATGGTGCGAGAAAAACTACGCGAAGACCCGCAGGCTGGTCGCTTTAAACGCCTGCCGTTTTACGACACCGCAGTGGAAAACGTGACCGACACGGTGTTGCGTGTCACTGAAGAAGTGCTGCTAGACCCACGCACCGAGGCCTTGGTGGCCGATATGTTAAAAGAGAATATTCAGCAAATTCGCAGCGCAATTGCGGCACAGGAAAAACTCCCAACAGCTGGCAAAGAGTGATGACATGGATGCGTTAACGCTACTGCAATCGGTACCGATTTTTGCCAACGCTAGTGCTGACGAACTGGCGTCATTAGCCCAGCAAGGCCAGTTTGTGCAGTTGGCCAGTGGCGAGTGCTTGTATCGGGAAAATGACCCACCCCGCCACTTTTTTATCTTGGCCAGTGGCCGTTTGCAGGCTAGTCATGGCGGGCTTATCTTGGGCCACATCAGCCGCTTAGAAGTGGTGGGTGAAATGGGTGTAGTGGCGGCACAAGTGCGTAATGCTACCGTGCATGCGTTGCGTGACAGCTTGCTGCTACGTTTTAAAGCCGCCGACATCATGGCATTTTTACGGGTTCAGCCAGAAGTACTGTTGGCACTGACACGCTTGGTCATTGCGCGTGGCCGCGACTACCAAAACCTACATCGCCCCAGTGCCACACGCTTAGCTGGCACCTTAGCGATTGTGCCGGCAGTGTCGCATTTGCCATCGGTGGTGCTGGCCGAAATGCTAACCGAATACTTACGTGGCTGGCCGGTAACCCGACTGATTACCTCTGCTCACGTTGATAACTTGTTTGGCACTGGTTTTGCGCAAACGCCACTTGATGACAGTGAGAATGATCAACGTCTGCGACGCTGGCTAAATGATCTGGAAAACAAACACGATTATTTAGTGTTTGCTGCCGACAATGACCACGACACTTGGTCATTACGCTGTCTACGTCAGGCCGACCGCATCTTAATCTTAGGTGAAGCCAACAGCTCACCAGATGACGTACCGGTGCTGCAAGCCTTGCAAAAAAATGGCTTGGTGACACCGGTTGAGCTGGTGTTGCTGCGCCCTGAAGGCGACCCCTCCCCGCACACCCACGCTTGGACTGAAGCCACCGGCGCACGTGCACATTACTTTTTGCATCCATGGTCTAAGCCAGAACTAGCCGCTTTGGCACGGCAGCTCTCGGGCCGTGGCATAGGCTTAGTATTAGGTGGTGGTGGCGCCCGTGGCTTTGCGCATATTGGTTTAATTCGTGCGCTGGAGCAGTTGCAGATTCCGGTGGATGTCGTCGGCGGCACCAGCATGGGTGCTTTTATTGGTGCCTTGGTGGCCTGTGGTTTTGACAGTGTTGAAATGGAGCATATTGCCCATGAAACCTTTGTGGCGCGCAACTATCTAAACGACTACACCATGCCGCGAGTGTCGCTGATTCGTGGTGAGCGTTTTCATGAGCGCCTAGTGACGATTTTTGGTGAGCGCCGTATTGAAGATTTGCGCCGCAGTTATTACTGCATCTCGACCAACCTGACCACCGGCCATGCCGGTGTGCATGGTCATGGCCCATTGGCCAGCTGGGTAGGCACTAGCATGTGTGTGCCGGGTGTGGCACCACCGATTGCCTTTGAAGGCGACCTGCTCTGTGATGGCGGCGTAGTGAATAACTTGCCGACCGATGTCATGCAAAACCTTGAGCGTGGATTAATTATTGCCTGCAATGTCAGCAATGATGGTGACATTCGCGCACTCGGTGCTGGCATGGGCGTGCCAGACCAAGCCGCGTTATTGAATTGGAAAGGCAACGACCCTGCCCCCAGCTTGACTGAAATTCTAATGCGTACCGCCACCCTCACCAGCGACACCATCACTCAGAAAGCCTCGATTGAGCGCGCTGATGTTTACCTGCGTATGCCAATTGCTGACTTTGGCATGTTTGACTGGGAACAAATGGAGTTGCTGATTCAGCGTGGCCACGAGCACGCCTTACAAGTGTTAACGCCGCTACGTGAGCGGCTGTTAAGCGGTAGCGGACAATTTACGCAATAAGGCGGCGGTTTCCAGATCGAGGGATGGCAAATAACTGTCCATGATGTCGATGGCCTCATCACGTTTGGCTGTGGGCAGCCGATGCACAATATCAAACACGGTATGCCATTGCGCACGCAGCAGCGCGGCATAAGCCACATGCTCTAAGGTTTTACGCGACAACTTTGCTAACGCCTGTGCCAAACCATCACGGGTGTTTTCATCCATATGCGCCACTAGCGACAACATCGCTGGCCACTGACCACAGGCATCAATCGCTAACAAAATACGGTGCAATAGCTCCGGCTCACGAATTTCCGGCAGCTTCACCACCTTGGCCTGAGCCTCTGGCGATAGGCTGGCCACCACCGGAATTAAATCCTCCCACAAGCCTTGTTTATCGGCCGCCACAATCACTTGCGACAATACCGAATCACCCAGCGCAATCACCCGTTCACCCAACGAGCGCTTCAGGGCAAAACCAACATAACTCAGCAGCGCCAACACACTGGGCCAACGTGCCGACTGCTCTGGCTGCGACACCAAGTCCAGTGCTGCATCAATGCGCTTAGGCGGCAGCACATTAATTAAGTGGTCTAGACGGTTGGGGGATTCAATGTGAAACACAATATCGAGCAAATCGCCTTCATCGGGAATCGACGCGGCCACTTCGCTGACTACATTATCTGGCAGCAAACCCACAAAACGACCCATGGTGACATAGTCTTGGCGCGCTAATAGCTCGGCGCTAATCGCTTTGATTTGACTCACTGGCAGCAGGATCACCAGCTCACGAGCGCAGCGCGGATCCAGTGTGGTGGCAATATCGGCCAGAAATGGGGTTGGTAAAAACCGAGCAATGTTTGCTACCCGCCAGGCCGGCAGCTCTGCCGCTAATCGCGCGGTTAATGAAGCACCCAGCCAAACTCGCGCTAATAATGCCGACAACATTGATGGCAACCAGCGTGCCGCATTAGCCAACCATCGCACTAAGGCACGCTGCTCATCAAATAAAAAGTCGGAAACAGCAGCACGGAAATGGCGCAAGGATTCCTGCGGAATAGGCTCTAAAAACGCCAGCTCTTTCTCTTCTACACCCAGAGTGCGCGCGAGTTTGATCAGTTCAGCTTGAGTGGCGAGGCGGGTCATAACGCACCACCCCAACGTTTAGCTACCATCCAGCGCAAGGGTTTAGGCAAGGACTGCCGCAGGTCTTGGCGCACTGCGATTTGTTCACGCTCGCAGGCCATGCTGATATAACCCATCAGCTGCTGAATCTGCTCAGCGCTTAAGCTTTCAAAAGCAGCCATGCCCTGTATCGGGCGGCGAAGACGCTGCGCGAGTTGCGCTAACAGTTGCTGCTGTTCCGTGGCCATTACTGCTCCCGTTGCCGTCGACTCAACCAACTATCCAGTTGCTTAGCAAAGCGCTGCTTATCGGCCACACCCATGGGAGGGGGTCCGCCGCGCACCAAACCAGCATCGCGCAAATCACTCATTAAGTCACGCATGGCCAAACGCTGGCCTATGCTTTCACGGGTGTGTCGGTCACCACGCGGGCTAACCGCATCGACACCGTTTTTTACCACTTCAGATGCCAATGGTATGTCTTGCGTCACCACCAAGTCGCCGGGCTTGGCGCGCTGAGCAATGTAGTTATCAGCAACATCAAAGCCTGCAGCCACTTGCACCGCCTGCACCGGTAAACCTTTAGGCAAACGAATCGGCTGGTTGGCCACAAAGGTAATGCTAACGCCGGTGCGCTCGGCAGCTCGCAATAGCATGTCACGAACACCTTGTGGGCAGGCATCTGCATCCACCCAAATCGCTGCCGCCATCACAACTCCTTAATCCGGTAAAAACGCATCAACCACACGATTCAAAAAGCGTAACCCTAACGCCGTGGTTTGCCAGCGCGTGGGGTCTGGTTCAATCAAGCCCTGAGCTTCTAACTGCTGGCGCTGAGTATTTAACAGCGCTGCTGGCAAGCCGGTGCGCTCTGTCCACAAATCTGCATTTACGCCATCCACCAAACGCAGAGCATTGAGCATAAATTCAAAGGGCATGGCTTGCTCAGTAATGTGCTGATCGGCGGTAGCAAAGTGCTGATCACCAACCGCGGCCAAATAGTCTTTGGGTGCACGCGTTTTTTGTCGGCGCCACACCTGCAGTTGGCCATCTGCCAGCGCGCTGATTTTGCCATGAGCACCGGCGCCCAAACCGAGATAGTCACCAAAGCGCCAATAGTTCAGGTTATGCCGAGCCGGCCGTCCCGGTTGCGCATAAGCCGACACTTCATACTGCTTAAATCCGGCTTGCAGTAGCAGCTGATGGCCCTGCTCCTGAATATCAGCCAACACATCTTCATCTGGCAGCAGTGGTTGCTGGCGATAAAACACGGTGTTGGGCTCGATAGTGAGCTGATACCAAGACAGATGGGTTGGTTTTAAATCGATGGCCTGCTGCAGATCGGCCATGGCTTGCGACAGACTTTGCTGTGGCAGGCCATGCATCAGGTCTAAATTGACATTATCAAAGCCAGCCGCTCGCGCCGAATGGATGGCGTTGAGCGCCTCTTGGCCGGAATGTACACGCCCCAGCGCCACTAACTGCTCACTCTGGAAACTCTGCACACCGATTGATAACCGGTTAATGCCGACCTCATAATAACTGGCAAACAGGCCTTGTTCTACCGTGCCCGGATTGGCTTCCAAGGTGATTTCAATGTCATCAGCCCAGCGCAATTGCTGCTTTAAACCAGCGAACAAACGAGCATAACCGGCGGCAGATATTAGTGAAGGCGTGCCGCCACCAATAAAGATGGACTGGATTGGTCGCTGGGCTAAATCAGCTTGCGGGAAGGCATTTAGGTCTGCGCTTAAGTCGAGCAACAGCGCATCGATGTACTCTGCTTCTGGCAAATCGCCATTGGCGGCGTGCGAATTAAAGTCGCAATACGGGCACTTGCGCACACACCACGGCATGTGGATGTACAGGCTAAGCGGCGGCAAATGATTAGCCGACATGCCAGCGCTCAAAGACCAGTCTCGGCCCAACGCAATCGTAGTTCACGCAACGCCTGTGCCCGATGACTAATTAAGCGCTTACGTTCGGGCGCCAGTTCAGCACTGGTGCAGCCATCATTAGGCAGCCAAAACACCGGGTCATAACCAAAGCCATTACTGCCGGCGGGCATGGGGGTAATCTCACCTTCCCAAGTGGCCTGACAGATCACGGGCAACGGGTCTTCAGCATGACGCACCAAAGCCAGCACACAGACAAAACGCGCAGTCGGTGCACGGCTGGCATCGGCCTTGGCCATCTCACGCAGCAGGCGGGCAATATTGTCTTTGTCAGTGCCGGGCTTGCCGGTTTCTAACATGGCATAACGGGCAGAATAAATGCCGGGCGCACCATCGAGAGCATCCACCACCAAACCCGAGTCATCGGCCAATGCCGGTAAGCCCGTTAGCAGTGAGGCATGGCGTGCTTTTAAAATGGCGTTTTCAACAAAGCTTAGGCCGGTCTCGTCAGCGTCCGGCACATTCCAATCACTCTGCGGCACAATCTCGATGGTCGCGTCTTGCAGCAGGTCTTGCAGCTCACGCAATTTGCCGGCATTGCCGGAGGCTAGGACTAAACGGCTCATGCACGACTCACTCGGTAAATGGCAATTTCGCCAAACAAATTGGGCAGCAGACGGCTCAACAAGCTGTCACGCTGATCTTGGTCTACCGCCAGCCGATCATGAATGATCAGGCCTTTTTCTAAGCACAGGGCTTTGAAGTCATGGTAGGTGCAAAGATGAATATTAGGTGTGTCATACCAGCGGTGTGGCAACGCGCGTGACTCCGGCATGCGGCCTTTGCTGGCCAAATACCAACGTGTGCGCCAATGGCCAAAGTTCGGAAACGTCACAATCACTTCACGCGCCACCCGCACCATGTCGTCTAACAACACCGAGGGGTTTTGCACCGCCTGCAGCGCCTGTGTCATCAACAGAGTATCAAAGCTATTGTCGGCAATATTGGCCAAGCCATGGTTAAGGTCTTGTTCAATCACGTTAACGCCACGTGCCACCGCAGTGGTGATTTTGTCTGCGTCAATTTCCAAACCATAACCGCGTACATTTAAGGTGTCGCGCAAATGCGCCAGCAGCTCGCCGTCACCACAGCCAAGGTCAATCACGCGCGAATTGGGTTTTACCCAAGCCTGCACCAGCGCTAAATCAAGCCGCATGATCAGCCTCCACTTGGTCGGCAACACGCCGCATATAGGCACCAAAAATGTCTAAATAACGTGGGTTGTCCAGCAAGAACGCATCGTGCCCCTGAGCCGCATCAATTTCGGCATAACTCACTTCTTTGTCGGCACGCACCAAGGCGTCCACAATTTCTCGTGAGCGCTCCGGTGCAAAACGCCAGTCGGTGCTAAATGACATCACTAAGAATCGGCAGGTAGCTTTGGCAAAGGTTTTGGCCAAGTCATGGTCGTAGTCGCGTGCTGGGTCGAAATAGTCCAGCACCCGTGTCATCAGCAAATAGGTGTTGGCATCAAAACGTTTAGAGAACGATTCGCCCTGATAACGCAGATAGGATTCGACCTGAAACTCGGCATCAAAACCATAACGATAACCGTCGCTACGCAGCACACGACCAAACTTTTCACGCATGGCATCATCGGATAAATACGTGATATGCCCCACCATACGCGCCAACGTTAAGCCCACTTCCGGCACTTCATCGTGTTCGTAGAAATGACCGCCATGATATTTCGGGTCGCGCAAGATGGCCTGACGCGCCACTTCATTAAAGGCAATGTTTTGCGCAGATAATTTCGGCGCACTGGCAATGACCACGGCATTGGCAATTCGGTCGGGATAATCAATGCTCCAGCGCAGCACTTGCATGCCGCCCAAAGAGCCACCAACTACCGCTGCCCAACGCTGAATACCCAATTTGTCGGCGACATAACCCTGCACTTTTACCCAGTCACGCACTGCCACAATAGGAAAGTCTGGACCGTATGGCTTGCCCGTTTCAGGATTAATAGACGCTGGGCCAGTAGAGCCATGACAGCCGCCCAAGTTATTAGTGGCCACCACAAAAAAACGATTGGTGTCGATTACCTTACCGGGGCCAATGGCCACATCCCACCAGCCGGGTTTAGCCGTGGCAGGATCTTCATGCGGATGAAAGCCAGCGACATGATGATGGCCAGAGAGCGCATGGCAAATAAGCACGGCGTTGCTGGCATCAGCATTTAACTGGCCATAGGTTTCATAGGCGATATCGTAAAACGGCAAGATGCGACCATTTGCCAAGGTTAATGGCTCAGCAAAATGCAGGGTTTGGGGTGTAACAACACCCACATTACCCACCGTTGTTCGATCCAGTTCTGCCATCGTTTATGCGCCCGCCAATAGGCCAATCGCCGACGGATACGCCGACTTTATTAAAATTTCGATAATCTGAATGCCCAGAAATGCCACAATCGGCGACAGATCAAAACCACCCATGGCCGGCATGATGCGACGGCATGGCGCCAGCACAATTTCCGCAATTTCAAACAGTGGCACCAAGGCTGGATTCACGCCACCAGAGGCTGCCGACACCCAGCTTAAAATCACCGTGCCCAAAATAAGCCAGAAGAAAAAAGTGGTGGCACTGAGCAATAACGCAAATACCGCGTTCACAACCAACAAGCCCGGGGTGAAGGCTTGATTAGCGAGCTGAGCCATAATGCCAATTTGCAGCAGCTTGATAATAAAAATCAGCGCAATCGGCGCCAAGTCGGCACGGCCAATGGTGGGCAAAATGCTTTGAAACGGTTTCACCAATGGCGTGGTGACTTTGGCAATAAACTGCGAAAACGGGCTGTAATAATCTACATCCGCCAGCTGCATTAAAAAGCGCAGCCACAACAGCAACAGTGCAACACTAAATACCGTGCCCAGCACTAACAACATAATTTGTGACAATGGGTCCATCAGTAACTCCCTAAATTAGTCTGCAGCGCCCAGCTCTAAAGCCAGCTCGGTGCCACGATTTGCGCAAGCCTTCAGCGCGGTTTCAAAAATATTCATTAAATCGGCCTCACTAAACACCCGCAAAGCGCGCTCTGTGGTGCCACCGGGCGAAGTCACTCGTTTGCGTAGCTCGCCAGGCCCGACATCAGAGGTAATCGCCATTTGTGCCGCACCCAATGCCGTTTGTAAGGTCAGCGCACGCGCATCTTGCTCATCTAAGCCCAGCTTTACGCCGGCGGCTATCATCGCTTCCATAACATGGAAAAAGTATGCAGGCCCTGAGCCTGACACCGCGGTGACGGCATCAATTAAATCTTCTTGCTCTACCCATAAGGTCATCCCGACCGCACCCATCACACGTTCGGCCAAGTTTTTGGCGTCTGTGGTGACCGTGCTGGAAGCGAATAAACCGGTGGCACCAGCCTGCACCAATGACGGCGTGTTTGGCATAGCACGCACAATCGGTAGCGCATCAGCACCTTTAGCTGCACCCAACCAACGCGCTAAAGCATCAATTGGAATGCCGGCGGCAATCGAAATAATTAACGGACGGCGTGCTTGAGCTTGTTTTGCTAGCGGCTTTAACACCGAGGCCATCACTTGCGGCTTCACCGCCAGCACAACCACATCAGCTTTTTCTAACAATTCAGCATTGTCGGTGGTGGTGCGCAAACCATGGCTTACATGCGCACTGAGCTGCGCTTCACTACGGTCCGACAACCACAGCTGGTTGGCAGGCCAACCTTGTGCTCGCAAACCGCCGACCAAGGCCGAAGCCATATTGCCCGCGCCAATAAACCCTATGCATGGAAACTGCTGAAGACTCATAACCGCCACACCTGTTTTGCTAATTCGTACTAACGCGAGCGCCAAAAATGGCAGTGCCAATACGCACCATGGTCGAACCTGCCGCAACGGCTTCGCTAAGGTCGTCCGACATACCCATCGACAACGTATCAAATGGCTGCTGCGTTAACGCAGGCAGTCTAGCGACTAATTGTGAATGTGTCTTGGCAAGCGCAGCTAAAGCGTGGTGATTTCCTGCTTGAGGAATGCACATCAACCCTCGTAAACATAGGTTGGGCAATGCCAACACGGCTTCAACCAACGCCGGTAACTGCTCCAGACTGCAGCCCGATTTGCTGGCTTCATCATCAATATTAACTTGCAGGCAAATATTCAAGGGCGGCAACGACAAAGGGCGTTGCGCCGACAAACGCTGGGCAATTTTTAGTCGATCCACACTATGCACCCAAGCAAAATGTTCAGCCACTTCACGGGTTTTATTACTTTGCAGCGGACCGATTAAATGCCACTCAATCTTTAGATCGGCCAAGGCCTGCATTTTGGCCAGCGCCTCTTGTACATAATTCTCGGCAAAACAGCGCTGACCTGCCTCATACACACAGCGAATAGCCTCGGCACTATGAAGCTTGCTAACCGCTAACAACTGCACACTGCCAGACTCACGGCCGGCATTTTTTTCAGCCTGTGATATTTGCTGCAACACCTGCTGCCAGCGCTTAGTTAGTGCGTTGTTGTCGAGTTCAGTCATGGTGGCAAAACCTTAAAACATGATCTTTATTATAGGCTGATAACTTAAGCCTTTGAGTGTGCGACCTATGCACAAGTTACCCAACTGGTTAACGCATGCTTGGCGCTTAGCCAAAGCCAACGGTGCCAGTGATTTGCACTTGCTCAGTGGCCAGCTGCCGCGCTGGCGAATTCATGGCCAGCTAAACACCATGCCTGAAGTTCCGCCCTGCCCGCCAGCACCTTGGCCAGAAATTACACCTGCCGAAAATGCCAAGCTTGAGCATGATGGAGCATGGTCGGAACCAGAGCTGGGTCGTGTGCGCTGGAATCTGAGTACTAATGAGGCAGGGTTGCTGCTCTGTCTTCGGCTAATCAACAACAGCATACCGGAAGCGGCGGCACTGCAAATTAACACCGCCCAGTTAGCTCTCATGCAGCAAACACAAGGCCTAATCTTAGTCACCGGTGCAACGGGTTCTGGCAAATCCAGCACCTTAGCGGCCTTGGTGCAATATTGGCGCAGCCAACACCAAGGCCATGTGCTGACATTGGAAGACCCCATCGAGTTTTGCTACCCCAGTGGCTCTGACCTTGTTAGCCAACGTGCCATAGGTCGTGACAGCATAAGCTTTGCCGATGCACTGCGCGCTGGACTGCGGCAGGACCCAGACCTGATTTTAATTGGTGAGCTGCGAGATTTAGAAACAGCGCGTTTAGCACTGACCGCCGCTGAAACCGGGCATTTGGTACTCACCACCTTGCATACCCGCAGCGCCATTTCTGCTATCGATAGGTTGCTCAGTCTGTTTCCTGGCAATGAACAAGCTCAAGCCAGAATGCAATTGGCCGACAGCTTGATAGCGGTATTAGCACAAGAGTTGGTTTGGCAAAAAACACAGGCTTACGCTTGCCGCGAGGTGTTAATCAACACCCCTGCGGTGCGTCATTTAATTCGGGAACAACAGCTCAACCAGATCCATAGTTTAATGCAGACCGGCCAAGGCATAGGCATGCAAACCCGCGCGCAAGCCTATGCCCAACTGGGCCTAGCCGCTAATGGCTTGTAACCGATTGCTGCCCGCCAGCACTTGGAAAGTTTTACGCATATTTACCCGCTCTTCACCCAACAGATTGGGGTCGGTAATGCTGCTGGCATAACGCCACTGCGCCAGCGTGCGCTCACGGGTCACATCCACCAACAAATAACCCTTGGTTTTAAGCTCGTTGTATTTGATGTGCGGATTAGCAACGGGAATCAGTGCAGACACCACATCGGCCACTTGGTCGGGGAAGCCAGGCGATGTTACTGATGGCGTCACAAACTCCACACCAAAAGGCTGTTGCAAGCGATCACCCAACAAAATAAAGGGGTTTTCATACAGCTCAATGGCCCAACTGGTGTGAATGTCACCGGTTAACACCACCAAGTTTTGCAGGCCAATCGCTTTCACAAATTCACGCACACGATTGCGCTCAGCTGTGTAACCATCCCATTGGTCATTATTCAGTGCCACTAGGTTGCCCAGCAGTTGCTGGCCCAGTAATTTCACCGCAGGCAGCTCCACCAAATTGAGTTGGCCAAACATGACCTGCTGACCCAAAAATGTCCAAGTAGCACCTTGGTTTTTGGCCTCTAGCAATTTCAGCTGCAGCCATTGACGCTGCTGGTCGCCCAACAACGAACGATTGGCATCGTTACGACTAGGATCAACAGCTGGCACCGATGCTTGCTGATCACGACCCACAATACGCGTATCAAGCATGATCATATCAAGCAAACTGCCGACACGAATGCGGCGGTAGATTACTTCACGTGCATCCGGCACCAAGCTGATGTTGTCGCGGGCAAACTGCTCACGTAACGGCATCCAATTAAAATAGGCACGAATAGCAAATCCTAGGCGATCAACATAACGACCCTCGGCACCTTCAGTATGGTTTTCGGCACCTTCACGCCAAGCATCGTTGGTAATTTCATGGTCATCCCAGACCACAATCATCGGGTAACGCGCATGCAGGCGCTGTAGCTGTGGGTCGCGTTTATATTGTGAGTGACGCAACACATAATCTTCACGCGAGATCATTTCATGTGGTGGCTCGGGTATACGATTCAGGCTGGCCACATCGGCATATTCACCTTGGCCATACTCATAAATGTAGTCACCCAAATGCACCACAAAGTCCAAGTCCTCTTGCTGACTAACCATTTCGTAGACGCTGAAAAGACCGGCAGGGAAATTTGAACAGCTGGTAACAGCAAAACGCGCCTGCTGCACTTGATCACCGACACCTAAGGTGCGTGCACGACCAATACGCGACACTTGTGAACCGGCACGGAAGCGATAGTAGATAACAGAGGCTGGTGGTAATGCAGTCAGCTCACCCAAACCAAAACGGGTGCCGCGATACAGCTCGACATTGCCCAAATCAATTTTAACGGTGTAATCGCGTGCGGCTTTGGCTAAGAAAAAGCCTAGTTTTTTAACCTGTGCTGGGGCCGCAAATGCGCTAGGCCAGGCGTCGTCGTCATCCATCCACTCGGCACCGACAACATATTCCAAGCTCACTGGAATATCCTCGGTTTGTGTCAGTGTGGCCGGGCTTAATGCAGTCCAGACAATGAGCTGATCATGGCTTGGGTCGCCACTGGCTACACCGTTCACAAAAGCCTGTGGCGCAATCAGCTGATCAACACGCTCGGGGCGAACTTGCTCGCTGGGCAGTGTCGTTTGACCATCGTTGTTGCGGTCATTGGAGCCCAAGCAGGCCACCAATGCTGGCAAAGTGGCGCCTGTGAGCAAGGTGTTACGCAGAAATTGACGACGTTGCATGATGATTATGGCCTCGAGCTAAAGGCCATAATCTTATGTAAGAAAAATTACATTTGTATGAAAAAGCGCGCTATTTCAGACCAAATGCTGGCGTACTTTGCCCTGTAGCAAACGACCAAAATACAGTGAGTTTTGCCCCGTTGATAACCAGTCATCACCACTCGCCGTCCAGCACAACTCGGGGTCGATTAACAACGCACCGGCCGTGCTTAGGCTTAAATCGCCCGCACTAATGCCCAGCACTTTAGCCGGATTAAGTGTTAAGGCTCGCACCAGCTCAGTGGCCGACAAATCGCCATTCGCCACTAAACGTAACCCTAATGGCAGTACCGTTTCTAACGTCGACATGCCCGGCAGTGTTTCAGCAAATGGCGCTAATTTGGCGGCTTTATTGAGTGGTTGGTGATCGGAACAAATAGCGTCGATAACACCGGTGCGCACACCGGCAATCAAGGCTAAGCGATCACTTTCGCGACGCAGCGGTGGCCGCACATGTGCCATGGCGTTAAAGCCATCAATCGCTGCCTCGGTTAGGTGTAGCTGATGCATGGCCACATCGGCAGTAACCGGCAAACCTTTGTCTTTGGCAATACGGATTAACTCAACTGATGCCGCACAAGAGAGCTGACCAAAGTGCGCATGCACACCGGTTTGCTCAACCAGAATTAAGGCCGTGGCCAGAGCCACCGTTTCAGCCGCATCGGATATACCGGTTAGGCCTAAACGCGCGGCCATGAATCCATCATGCGCCGAGCCTAACGCTAGAGCCGGTTCTTCTGGCGAGAAAAATACCGTCAGCCCCATTGATGAGGCGTATTCCAAACAGCGCAAGGTGGTTTCAGCGTTGTTAATCGGGCGACGGGCATTACCAACACCAACACAGCCGGCCGCTTTTAAGCCGCCCATGCTGGCCAGTGTTTTGCCATCCAAGGCACGTGTTAAAGCACCGATGGGATAGACCTTGGTAAAACCAGCATGATCTGCTTTCTCAATGACTTGCTGCGCAAGTGCAGCATGATCAATCACCGGATCGGTATCGGGCGGTACCGCAATGTGGCGATAACCAGCGGCACGTGCGGCACGTGTTTCACTGGCTATGGTGCCATGACGACGCGGGCCGGGCTCACGTAAACGGGCACAAGTATCAACAAAGGCCGGCGTTAACCAGCAGCCATCAGCGGCTTCAACCTGATCAACCTGGGCAGCTTCAGCAGCAGCGCCAAACAGTAACTGGCCTTCTGCATTCACCACCACAGCGGTCACTTCATCACGGTTTTGTGCGGGATCGATGACGCGCACACCGGTATATCGAATAGTTGTCATTGGCCGTCTCCCTCTAACACGCGGGACTGTACCGCCGCTTGCGCCGCCAACTGACCCTCAACCGTCATGGCCAACACTGCCATGCGCACTGCAATACCGTAATTCACCTGTTTTAAGATCAGCGAATTGGGACCATCCGCTACTTCCGACTCAATTTCCACACCGCGATTAATCGGGCCCGGATGCATCACAAAGACATTGGGGCTGGCCACTTTTAGACGCTCTCGGGTTAGGCCATAAAGTCCGTAAAACTCACTGGAGCCCGGCAACAAGGCTGACTCCATACGCTCATTCTGAATACGTAGGGCAATCGCCACATCGACATCACGCAAACCGGTTGTCATGTCCTCAAACACGCTAACGCCTAATTCTTCAAAGTCGCGTGGCAGCAAAGTGCGTGGGCCAATCACACGGATTTCTTTTGCACCTAAGGTTTGCAAGGCATGGATTTCTGAGCGCGCCACCCGCGAATGACGGATATCGCCAATGATGGCCACGGTAAGGTTTTCAAAGCCGCCGGCATGACGGCGAATGGTGAGCATGTCCAGCATGGCTTGAGTGGGATGTGCGTGACGACCATCACCGGCATTCACCACGGCAATATGCGGAGTGACTTGGCTAGCAATAAAGTGGGCGGCGCCAGAAGCGCCATGACGAACCACAAACACATCAGCGGCCATGGCTTCTAAGTTCCACAACATATCGCGCAGGGTTTCGCCTTTGCTGGTGGAGCTTTTGGAAATATCGATATTGAGCACATCAGCAGAGAGTCGTTTCGCGGCCACTTCAAACGTGGTGCGCGTACGCGTGGAAGGCTCAAAGAACAAGTTCATCACGGTGCGGCCCGCTAATAGCGGTTCATTGCGAATGCCACCGTAACCATCTAGGAAGCTATCGGCACGATCCAGAATGCTGGTCAGCATCTCACGCGAGAGCCCTTCGGTACTTAAGAAATGGCGCAGTTGGCCATGATCATTGAGCTGCAGGCGACTGGCCTGATGCGCGTGGGACAAGTGCATAGTGTCGGCATCCGCTATCCATTTGTGCGGATTGTAGCTGAGTCAGGGCGCCGGTGGGTGATCTCTGTGCTCCGGTTTTATCGGAGGACGTGGCCTCGGTGGTGGAGTAGGCGGCCGCAGCGGGTTTACAAACAGACGTAAGTAACGACCAATGGTCTTAATCGCTTCCCACACCCGCAACCAATGTTCGTTGTCACGCTCGCTATCGAGCAGGCTGTAATCCGCTGGTTGTTGCAGCAGCTGCTCAAGTTCGCTCATCAGGTCTAACCGAGCCTGCGGCGACAAACGTGGCAACTGCGCAAACGCGGTGCGATCACCCAAATGAAAAGCCAGAAAACGCCGACCAACCACTTCGTATAAACAATCCCAAGTTTGAATTTCAGCCACAGGAATACGCACGGTAGCGCGTGGAAATCCGGGGCTAATAATGAGCTGCTGCGCTGAAATAGACACTTTCATGGGGCTAGGACCTAACTAAACACGTAACCAGTTTGGCTCGTTATACCAGTCACTGACAATTAAACAGGCGGCGGTCGAATCTAACGACGGCATCCGGCCGCTGCGATAATCTGAAACAGACTTCAGTGTTGCACGTGCTTCACGCGTGCTTAACCGCTCATCTTGTCGGTACACCGGAATTTTGGGAAAACGTGCGGCTAAACGACGAGCAAATTTTAGCGCCAAATGGCTAATATCCGACACAGTGTCATCCATATTCAGCGGATTACCCACAATAATCGCTTGTGGACGCCACTCGGCCACTAGCTCGTCAATCACCTGCCAGTTCGGAATGCCGTCGCGCGCGGCAATGGGTGTTAGTGGCGAGCCTAAACCCGTCACTGACTGTGCGCTGGCCACACCGATGGTTTTGGTACCGAAATCAAACCCCAACACGGTGCTCGGCAGCGGCTTTGATGCCTCAGGCATGCCCAACCTCATGCGACAAATGATGCCAGTCCAGCCCTAGGTGTTTCATGCTGGCTTCCCAACGTGCTTCATAGGGCAAATGGAACAAGACATCATCACTGGCCGGCACGGTTAACCAGACATTGGCAGCTAACTCTTCTTCCAATTGGCCCGGCTCCCAACCGGCATAACCCAGCGACACCAAAAAGTCGCTAGGGCCGTGCCCTTGTGAAATCGCATCTAAAATATCGCGCGAATGAGTAATGCCAATGTTGTCACTACTTTGCAGCGTAGATGTCCACGGACCTAAGCCTTGATGCAACACAAAGCCCAGCTCTGGATGCACCGGGCCGCCATGTAACACTGGCTGATCCGGGCGTTGCAGCGGCTTTAAGGGCGGCAGGCGAATATCATGCAAAAGCTGATCAAACGGCAGTTCACTGGGCTGATTGATGACTAAGCCAGCAGCACCTTCGGCGTTATGACGGAAAACATAAATGACCGCGCGTTGAAAGCGCGGATCGTCTAGCTCTGGCATAGCAACCAGAAACTGATGGGTTAAGTTGACGTTATCTATGCTCATACCAACACTATGGGGGTGTCTAAAGCCGGATACAAGAGGCAAAAAGCGGACAAGTTAAAAATCTACTGTGATGTTTCCAGTCGGTCAGAGAAGCGCCAAGTACGCACAATCTGCAGTACATCCACCTGACTTTTTAAGTGCGATGGGAACTCAGCAAATGGCAACGAGTCGCGCACCGACTGCTGCGCTGCCTCGTCTAATAAACGATGACCGGATGAGCGCAGCACCCGCAGCTCTTGCAAACGGCCACTTGCCGTTAACGCCACCATCAGCCGCACTTCGCCTCTAAGTTGAGAGGCTCGCACCTCAGCCATCAGCTGTCGATTACCCGTCATTTCGACTCGCTCACGAAACTGCTCAACATAACCGGCCCAGTCATCGGCACGGGCACTCACAGACGACACCGTATGCACACGCGGACGTTTGGCTTCAGTTTGCCGACGCGCCGCTAAGCGCGCCTCCAGCAAGGCAATTTCCTGTGCCACTTGGTCCAGCTCATCATTGGCGTTAGTGGCAACAGCTACCGTCTGCTGCTCTGTTAGACGGCTGGCTTGCTCATTACCGGACATACTCACCACTGGTGTTGCACTTTGTGGCTGTGTTCGCTGACTAGACTGCTGACGTTGCTCAGCCACGCCCGGTGTGGGGGAGCGCTGCGTGGTGGTGGTCAAACGAGCATCAGCCAACTGCCCACTACCCTGCTGCGCTGCTTGCGCCACAAAGTCGGCCTGTACTGGTGCAGACTTGCTCTGTGTTGGCACCCACGTCACTTCCATCACCGGTGCGCTGGTTGAACGGGGCGGCACAAACTGAATGCCAAAAATGATGAGGGCATGCAGCATTACCGCCACCACCACGGTAAAACCGAGGCGGTCGGCCGCTGTTATTGGGCTAGGCTGGGGTGTCATTATGATCGCCGACCATAATAAAAATTCACCAAACGAAACTCATCAAATTCATTTAAGTCCGGCAGGGTTTCACTCATCACACTGTGCAGCCGCTGATAGTCAGGTGCTGTTAAAGACTTCACCCGTGAATCCGTCAACCAGACTTCATCAGCGGCATCTAAAAATGCCGGTAAAAAGGAACGATTAGCACTGTCATAAAGCACATCGGCCGCAAACAGCACATCCACACGCTCATTTAGCTGGAAAAAGTCATGCAATAACTCAACTTGCACGCCATTCAGGCGCGCATTCGCGGCGCTAGCCTGTAACGACACCGGATCGATATCACAGCTGATCACCCGCTTAGCACCTACCTTCGCCGCTGCAACCGCGACCACGCCCGAACCGGCGCCAAAGTCCAATACCGTTTTGCCGCGTACCAGCTCAGGCTGCTGCAATATTTGGCGAGCTTGCGCCAAACCCGAGGCCCAACAAAACATCCAATACGATGGCTCATTTAGCGCCCAGTCCATTTCTTCTGGGCTTAAGGCATCGTGTGGAAAGTCATCATTTAGCAGGTATAGCTGAAGCCCGGCACAATCCGGCAAGGTCACCGCATTAATGCGTGCCTGTGACAAAAAAGGGGCTATAGACTGCGTCAGCAAAGCCGCATCCGACATGGCTTAAATTCCGCAGCGCGCTAACGCTAATTTTTGCTCGATGGCCGCGATCAGTTTGTCAGCGATACCGTAATTAAACGCGGCATCAATTTCGCGGATACAGGTCGGGCTGGTCACGTTCACTTCGGTCAGATATTCACCAATGACATCCAAGCCGACAAACAACAAACCCCGCTTTTTAAGCTCAGGCCCTACACGCGCGGCAATGCGTTTTTCAGCTTCATTAATTGGGCGGGCTTCACCACGTCCGCCAGCGGCTAGGTTGCCACGAATTTCATCACCCTGCGGAATACGTGCCAACACATAAGGCACTGGCTCGCCATCAATCATCAGCACGCGTTTATCGCCGTCTTTGATTTCCGGAATATAACGCTGCGCCATGATCGGTCGTGAGCCGTTGTCAGTTAGCACTTCTAACGTGGCGCCAATATTGTTGCCACCGGCCTGCAAACGGAAAATGCCGGTGCCGCCCATGCCATCCAAGGGCTTCACAATTACATCCTGATGCTCAGCGATAAACTGACGAATATCGACTGCGCGTGATGTCACCAGCGTTGGCACCATGCAATCGGCAAAGGCTGTGGCAAACAACTTTTCATTGCAGTCACGTAGCGACTGCGGCTTATTAACCACTAACAAACCCGCCTGCTCAGCACGCTCTAACAAGTAGGTGGCGTAAATAAAGTTCATGTCGAACGGTGGGTCTTTGCGCATTAACAGCGCATCCATCGTAGCCAATGGCTGGGTTACAAATTCGCCCAGCTCAAACCACTTTTCTGGGTTTTCAAATACCGTTAGCGGCGCCATGCGCGCCTGAGTTTGGCCCTGCTGCAGGCTTAAATCACTCGCCTCTAAATACCACAACTCATGACCTCGTTTAGCGGCGGCCCATAACATCGCCATGGTCGAATCTTTTTTGTAATTCACCGACGCAATCGGGTCCATCAGTACCGCTAATTTCATGGTTTAAGCCCCACTATCTGTGTCATTAATACCGAACTCATCACGATAAGCACGAACAGCCTGCAAGTGTTCTGCATGCAGCCCTGTTTCTTCCAGATAGTTAATAATTTGAGTGAGTGAAATAATCGACAGCACCGGCAGACCAAAGTCGCGCGCCACCTCTTGTATGGCCGACAGCTCGCCTTGACCACGCTCTTGCCGGTCTACCGCCACCACTACCGCCACGGCTTGCGCTCCAGCGCCCTGCACTAAGGTCATCACTTCACGAATCGCTGTGCCCGCGGTAATCACATCGTCAATAATCAAAACGCGACCAGCCAAAGGCGAGCCCACCATGACACCGCCTTCGCCATGCGCCTTGGCTTCTTTACGGTTAAAACACCACGGCATATCAATATCAAACTGTTCGGCTAATTGCACCGCGGTTGCCGAGGCAATGGGAATGCCTTTATAGGCTGGGCCAAACAACACGTCAGCCTCTATGCCACTGTCTTTAATTGCCGCCGCATAAAACTTACCTAACGCGGCCAAACGCTTGCCAGTATTAAACAACCCGGCATTAAAAAAGTACGGTGACACACGACCTGACTTCAAGGTGAACTGGCCAAAGCGCAGCACTTCTTGGGCAATAGCAAATTTTATAAACTCGCGTTGGTAGTCGCGCATC